>JBBIOC010000030.1:11219-13325 GCA_037443585.1 Candidatus Omnitrophota bacterium | reverse complement strand
CTGGGGGGTTCTGGCAGGGATTGAGGAGTGTGCATGGCTTTTAGCAAGTCTGAATAAAGATATAAATGTATATAGTATGAAGGAAGGCACAGTATTTGGCCAACTGGAGCCTGTATTTGTGATTGAAGGCGATTATTTAGATTTCTGCGTATATGAGACCGCGCTTTTGGGTTTTTTATGTCAGGCCTCTGGCATTGCAACAAAGGCAGCAAGGTGTAAAAAAATTGCCCAGGATAGATTTGTAATCAGTTTTGGCGCAAGACGGATTCATCCAGCAATAGCGCCTATGGTTGAGCGGTCTGCTTATATAGGTGGGTGTGATGGGGTTGCCTGCGTTAAAAGTGCAGAGCTGTTAGGGATTGACCCAATGGGCACAGTCCCGCATGCACTAATATTACTTTTGGGCAGTTCAGTCAATGCTATGAAGGCATTTGATAGAATAATCGAGCAAGAGATTAAGAGGGTCGCACTTATTGATACATTGGAGGATGAGAAATTTGAGGCAATAAAGGTTGCTCAAGGATTGGGGAAGAAGCTTTATGGCGTTCGCCTTGACACGCCAAAATCCCGTCGTGGAAATTTTCTTGAACTATTAAAGGAGGTAAGGTGGGAGCTTGACCTAAGGGGTTTTAAGGGCGTAAAGCTTTTTGTAAGTGGCGGGATAGATGAACCTGAAATCTCAAAATTAAATCCCCTTGTAGATGCCTATGGCATAGGCACATCTATCTCCAATGCGCCGATACTTGACTTTGCAATGGATATTGTGGAGATTGAAGGAATGCCTATAGCAAAGCGGGGCAAGTTTTCTGGTGAAAAGAAGGTCTTGAGATGCCCTAAGTGTTTTAAAAGGAAGATTTTTCCTAAATATGAAAAAAACCCTAAATTCTGTAATTGTAAAGCGGGATATGAGAGCCCCCTTTTACCTTTAATCAAAAGAGGAAGGCTCGTCCGAAGACTTCCAGAGCCCTCTAAGATTAGAGAGTATGTTTTAAGACAGATGGAATTTTATAGAATCGGAGATGTTTAAGTGAGCGCTTCGCAAAACCTTTCTATATTTGTCAGTCTCTCTGCAGGGCTTTTGTCTTTTCTTTCACCCTGCATATTGCCACTTCTTCCTTCCTATATTTCATATATAACAGGGATATCTTTTGAGAGATTCAAAGAGATAGAGTCTAATAAGAAACTGCGAAATATCGCAGCCATCCATTCTCTGTTCTTTATTTTAGGATTCTCTATTATATTTGTGGCATTAGGGATTTCAATTACATATTTAGGGAGTTTCTTTGGGATAAACCAGGTAGTCTTAAGAAGGGTCGGTGGAATCTTAGTAATATTATTTGGGCTCCATATAACAGGCATCTTAAATATAAAATTTTTCCAATTTGAAAAAAAGGCACAGCTAAAAACAAGGCCCATAGGATATTTTGGCTCAGTCTTAATCGGGATGGTATTTGCAGCAGGCTGGACCCCTTGTATGGGGCCGATACTCTCAAGCATATTGATATATGCAACAACCTCAGGGGATATAAAGCGCGCAGTGGTTTTGCTAATCTTTTATTCATTAGGGCTTGGGATTCCATTTTTTATCTCCTCAATTTTAATAAATAATTTTCTGTTATATTTTAACAAGGCCAAGACTTTTATGAAGTATATCCCAGTTATCAGTGGCATATTTTTGATTATCGTAGGCATATTGATATTTACAGGGGATTTTGCAACAATAGTTGGGTATTTTGTAAAATAAGGGGGGGGATGTAAAGAGGATAATCTTTATAACAATTATTTTACTTATTGCGGTCTTGAGTATTTTTTATCTCTATAAAATAAAACCAGAGGTATCAAGGCCGCAGGTTATAGCTAAAGCCAAGATTGCGCCGCCTGTCCCGCCAGTTAAAAAGGAGGTTTTTAAATCAGCGCCTGATTTTACTCTAAAAGACTTGAGCGGCAAAGAGGTATCCCTTTCTAATCTTAAAGGCAAGGTTGTTATACTGGATTTCTGGGCAACCTGGTGTCCGCCTTGCAGGGAAGAGATTCCGCATTTTATTGAACTTTACAAAACCTATAGAAAGAAAGGGCTTGAGATTGTAGGTGTGGCATTGGATACAA
>JBBIOC010000030.1:0-11178 GCA_037443585.1 Candidatus Omnitrophota bacterium | reverse complement strand
TGGGATAAACTACACTGTCTTAATAGGAAATCGCGAAGTAACTGACCTTTATGGCGGAATATTTTCAATCCCGACTACATATGTTATTGATAGAGAGGGCGGGATAAGACAAAGATACATAGGTTATAGAGATAAAGAGGTATTTGAGGCAGATATAAAGGAACTGTTATGATTGTAACTGAAAAGAAGCCATTTGAAGAGATATTAGAGGCGCTGAAAGGCAAAAAGAAAATCTTTATTATAGGTTGTGGCGAATGCGCTACCACCTGTAAGACAGGCGGGGAGAGAGAGGTTCTTTGGATAAAGGGGGAGCTTGAGAAGGAGGGAAAGGTTGTAACAGGCTGGGCAATACCTGATGCACCTTGCATTTCAGCCCAGACGAGGATGGCATTTGCTAAGAATAGAGCTTCTATTGAAGAGTCAGAGGCATTCTTAGTGCTTGCCTGCGGACTCGGCGCACAGTCTGTTCAGGAAAATGATAGAATCCAGCGGCCTACATATATTGGCCTAAATACAATCTTTGGCTCTATACTGGATAAGAGCGGCCTGGTTTTATTTGAGCGATGCGCAATGTGCGCAGAGTGCGTCTTGAATCTAACAGGTGGGATATGTCCGATTAGCCGTTGTCCCAAAGGTTTACTCAATGGCCCTTGCGGTGGCACAAAAGGGGGCAAGTGCGAGGTAGATAGAAATAAAGATTGCGCATGGCTCTTGATATATAAAAGACACAAAGAGCTTGGAACGCTCGACAATATGAAAGTCTCAAGACCCCCAAAAGACTATTCAAAGCTCACCAGACCTCACGAAATAGTAATTAAGTAGACTAAATAAAATTCCCCACCTATTTCCCACCTCGTAGGTGGGTAGGGTAGGATAGGGATTATCATGCGAAGACTTATTATCCTTGGCAGCCCGAATGTTGGCAAGAGCGTGATGTTTAATAACCTTACAGGAACATATGTAACTGTCTCTAATTATCCCGGAACAACTGTTGAGGTAGCAAGGGGGAGATGCAGGATTGGTGATGTGGATTTTGAAGTTGTGGATACGCCTGGGATGTATTCTTTTCTGACTATTACAGAAGAGGAGAGGATTGCGAGGGAGATTTTGCTGAAAGAAAATCCAGACATAATCCTGCACATTGTTGATGCCAAGAACTTAGACAGGATGTTGAATCTTACCCTTCAGTTAATAGAGGCAGGCCTGCCTGTGCTACTTGTCTTAAATATGATGGATGAGGCTGACAGAATAGGGATGAAGATAGATATAAGGATGCTTGAGCAGGAAATAGGTATCCCAGTAGTAGGGACTGTTTCAACAACAGGCAGGGGAATGGATATATTAAAAGGCAGGATTGAAGAATATGTTAGAGGATAGAATACGCAGGATAAGATATGGGGATGAATTAGAACATTCCCTCAATCAGATAGAGAGCTTACTCAAAACCAACCTTTTAAATATCTCAAAGAGGGCCATAGGCCTTTTAGTGCTACAAGAGGATAGAGAAATCCTTGAATATTTAAGAGAAAATAAAGATATAGATTTTAAAAGAATAGAAGAGATTATCAATGCTCTAAAGAGCCAGACCGGGCTCCCTCTAAGTTATATCATAAATATGAGGAGGCAGGAGGAGATAAAAGATATTTTAGATAGAGTTATAAGTTTTCCTACAGAAAAAGAGATAACCCTCTCTGAAAGACTTTCAAGGCTTACAATGAACCCTGTAACAGGCATACCAATACTCTTTGGCGTTTTGTATTTTGGTCTCTATAAGTTTGTTGGGGGGTTCGGAGCAGGTGTGGTTGTTGACTTTTTAGAGAATAAGGTCTTTTTTGCAAAGGTCAACCCCTTTATGGAGAGACTTTTTTTAAATTTGATACCCTGGCCTATTATAAATGAACTCTTTGTTGGAGAATACGGCGTAATAACTTTAGGTGTGCGTTATGCAGTTGGGATAATCCTGCCTATTGTGGCAGTATTCTTCTTTGCATTTTCAGTTTTGGAAGACGTGGGATATCTGCCGAGGCTTGCTATGATGATAGACAGGCTATTTAAAAAGATAGGCTTAAGCGGCAGAGCAGTGATACCTATGGTGCTCGGATTTGGCTGTGATACAATGGCAACTATGGTGACAAGGACTCTTCCTACAAAGAGGGAGCGCTTTATCGCAACCCTGCTTTTAGCACTTGCAATACCCTGTTCTGCGCAATTGGGAGTCATTATGACGCTTCTGGGCTCAAGGCCAAAGGGGTTTTTAGCCTGGATGATTATCATAAGTTTTATATTTACATTCATAGGTGTCCTCTCCAGCAAACTCATCCCTGGCACAAGGCCTTCCTTTTATATGGAGATACCCCCGCTTAGATTTCCAAAGCCCTCAAACATACTTATCAAGACCTATACAAGGATGAAGTGGTATTTTATTGAGGTATTTCCCCTCTTTATCTTTGCAAGTGTATTAATCTGGTTGGGTCAGATTACAGGAATTTTTAATATTTTGATAAAGATTCTGGAATTTCCTGTCAAGTGGATAGGGCTTCCTGACAGGACCGCTGTGGCATTTCTATTCGGTTTTTTCAGGAGGGACTATGGGGCAGGCGGGCTTTATGACTTAAATAGACTCGGGCTACTTTCAGGTAGACAGCTTGTAGTCTCGTGCGTCACCCTGACACTATTTTTACCCTGTATCGCGCAGTTACTTATGAATATAAAGGAAAGGGGTGTCAAGATTGGTTTTGGCATCTCACTATTTATTCTATTTTTTTCATTCTTCGTGGGGTTTTTGGTGAATTGGGTTTTAGGGATATTTAGTATAAACTTATAGAGTTTTGCCTGATAAATCAGGCAACTACAATTTCGTTTAGCCCGTTAGGCCCGTTTAGTCCGTTTAGCCCGTTCAAACGGGCATAACGGACACAACGGGCAAAACGGGCATAACGGAATATGTAGTTGCCCAATTTATTGGGCAAAAAGTTAAATTTGGAGGAAATATGGAACTGAGCGATAGAGCAGAAGAGATACTTGAAACACTATGGGTCGAACAGGAAGAGGAGAAAGGGCCTACAAAAGGTCTGCATATGATAAGGGGCGATGACACAGTGCAGGAGCTTCTAAGATTGGCTCTGGTGAAGATTACAAATGAAAATATATTCCTTACAGAGAGGGGGAAGAAAGAGGCAGAGAGTTCTATCAGACGGCATAGACTTGCAGAGAGGCTTCTATTTGATATCCTGGATGTGAAAGGGAGCCTGATAGACCAGATGAGTTGCCGTTTTGAACATGTGCTACATGAGGGCATAGAAGATAATGTATGTATTCTTTTGGGCCATCCCAGAGTTTGTCCGCATGGAAAACCTATACCTGAAGGCAAATGTTGCAGGGATATAAAGAAGGCCCCTAAAAAGATTGTTACACCCCTTTCAGAGCTTTCAAAAGGCGATAGAGGTAAAATCGCCTATCTACATTCCAAGGACTCAGCAAATCTAAACAAACTAATATCTATGGGCATATTGCCAGGTATGCAGATAAGCCTAGTTCAGAAATTCCCTTCATATATATTTCAGGTATCCCAGACGCAGTTTTCAGTGGATACGGAACTTGCCAGGGACATATATGTGAGGCTGATTGGGGAATAAAAAATGTTGACAGAAATAGTAAAGTATAATATTATAAACCTATGAAACTTTCAACTAAATCTCAATATGGTGTCAGGGCGATGTTTGATCTAGCACTTCATTCCGGAGAGGGCCCCGTATCAATAAGTCATATCTCAGAGCGCGAGGAGATATCTGTCTCTTATTTAGAGCAGCTTTTAAATAAACTAAAGCGGGTTGGACTTGTTAAGAGTGTAAGGGGGGCAAAGGGTGGATATGTCCTATCCATGGATGCCAGAAAGATAAAGATAGGGGATATTGTCAGGTCTTTAGAAGGTGACCTCTCTTTAGTCTTTTGTGTGGATGAGGATAGGGCAAGAAGTTGTCACAGGCTTGATAGGTGTGTTACAAGGCTCGTCTGGAAGAGGCTTAGCCAGAGCCTTGATAAGACCCTTGATTCGATTACGCTTGAGGATTTAAAGAGATATCCTATAAAGAAAAAATAGAAGGATATCTGATTACAAAGATTAAAAAAGAGATTACAGAGATTAAAGATTTAATCTCTGTAATCTAAAATAATCACAGTAATCAGGTATAATCTCTATTTATACCTGATGATTATACCAGATGGAAAAGATATACTTAGACCATAACGCAACTACTAAAACAAGAAAAGAAGTCATAGATGCAATGCTCCCATACTTCAGTGAGAATTTTGCAAATCCCTCGAGTCTGCACTGCTTTGGTGTAGCTGCAAGAAAGGCAGTTGAGGAATCGCGTGCAAAGGTAGCAACTCTTTTAGGTGTGGATACTAGCGAGATTATCTTTACAAGTGGCGGCACTGAGTCGAACAATTTAGCGATTCGCGGTGTAGCATATAAATTAAAGGACAGGGGAAATCATATCATTACCTCTAAGATTGAACATTTAGCTGTGCTCTCGCCTTGCGAACAATTGCAGAAAGAGGGCTTTAAGGTAAGCTTTATCTCTGTAGATGAGGACGGGATAGTGGGTTTGGAAGAGTTAAAAGAGGCTATAACTGATAAGACCATCCTCATTACAATTATGCATGCAAATAATGAGACAGGGACTATAGAGCCTATAGAGGAGATTGCAAAACTTGCAGAAGAAAAAGGGATTCTATTTCATACAGATGCAGTGCAGACTTTTGGAAAACTCCCTATTGACATCAAAAAGATTGGAGTTGGCCTGCTCTCTTTATCAGCCCATAAGATTTATGGCCCAAAAGGTATTGGCGCTTTGTATATAAAAAAGGGCATTAAACTTGAGCCTTTAATCCGCGGTGGCCATCACGAAAAGAATTTGAGGGCTGGGACAGAGAATGTGCCAGGCATAGTTGGATTAGGCGAGGCAGCAAGACTCGCAGGTATAGAGATAAATCAGGTAGGTAAACGTTTGACTTTTTTGCGAGATAGATTACATAATGGTATAGTAAAGAGTATAGATGCTATAAAATTAAACGGACATCTAACACAGAGGCTTCCCAACACCTTAAATATAAGTTTTAGATTTATTGAAGGCGAGTCTATAATCTTAAATCTGGATGCAAAGGGCGTCTTTGTCTCTTCTGGTTCTGCCTGCACTTCAGGAAGCCTTGAGCCTTCACATGTCTTGATGGCAATGGGTGTTGACCCTGCAACTGCGCAAGGGTCTATAAGGTTTTCTTTGGGGAGGGAGAATACTGAAAAAGAGATAGATTATGTTTTGGAGATTTTGCCAGAGATTGTTCAGAGGCTCAGAAAGATGTCGCCGCTTTACGAAGGGAAGGGATAAATGACGGAGCAAGGACAGTTTGGCCAATATAGCGAAAAGGTGATGGAGCATTTCAGGAATCCAAGGAATGTGGGCGAAATTCCAAATGCTGATGGTATTGGGAATGTCGGAAATCCTGTGTGTGGCGACATCATGAGACTTTATATAAAAGTTGAAGACAATAGAATCGTGGATGCAAAGTTTAAAACGTTTGGATGTTTACCCAAAGGCGAAGAGGTAGTCTCTAGTGAAAATGGATGGCAGAAGATTTCTTCGGTTAGAAAAGGATTGAAAATTTTAGATAGTGATGGTAAAGAAAACCAGGCCATTGAGACTTATACAAGGAATTACAAAGGTCCGCTTTTGAAGATTGTCCCCTTTATTTCTCCATTTAATGCGTTCTATCTTACCCCGAATCATCCAGTGTATTGTATTAAAAGAAAATTACTGAAAAAAAGCCGAAGATATAATTCAAGATGCGACTGGTTGAAAATAGATAAGGAAGAGATTCGGAGTGCAAATTCTGTTTTTGTGAAGGCAGGAGAGCTCGAAGAAGGGGATTATCTTATATTTGTTCCAAATAGGACTATTGTAGATAATGATAAATATTCCTTAGAGATAATGGCATTGATTGGTTATTATCTTTCTGAAGGGTATATTGTTGCAAAGGGAAATGCAGTTGCTTTTGCATTCAATAAAAAAGAGAAGGATGCAATTGCTGAAGTTGAATCTTTGATTTTTAAAATAACAGGCAAGAAAGCAAAGAAGAGGATGCGTGGTAATGTAGCTGAAGTCTATGTATGTTCGAAAAAATTGGCTGATTTTCTATTTAAGGTTGCAGGGCGACATGCAAAAGAAAAGGCCCTATCAAACGAAATAATGTTATTACCATTTTCAAAACATTGGGAGATGCTAAATACATATATTCTGGGAGACGGTGATATTTATAGAAGGCGGCCTAAAGACACCAAGACCTATAGAATTATAACAACTTCAAAGAGATTAGCAGTTCAGATTCAGCAGATTCTTGCGAGATGGAATATCTTTGCTTCTATTAGAGAGATTTATAAATCAAACTGTATGATAGATGGAAGGAGACTTAAAGATTCAATCCAGTATTTGATCTCTTTTAAACTATTTAAGAAAAACCAATTTACTCATCTAAATGGTGGAAATTTTTTAGTTCCCATTAGAGAGATAAAAAGAAAAGATTTCTGTGGGAAGGTTTATAACTTTCAAGTAGCTTTTGAGCCGAATACTTATTTAGTAAAGGGTTTTGCAGTTCATAATTGCGGTGCGGCTATATCGACGAGCAGCATGGTTACAGAACTCGTTAAGGGCAAAACAGTAGACGAGGCTTTAAAGATTTCCAACAAGGCAGTTGCAGAGGCGCTCGGAGGCCTTCCGCCTATAAAGATGCACTGTTCAGTTCTGGCAGAGGACGCCCTTAAGGCTGCTATTGAGGATTATCTGAAGAAGAAGCAGGCTAAAGAAAAATAGGTAATGAATACGAAATCACAGATAAGAAAGGAGATGCTCGAAACTTTAAAAAAACAAAGTTTGAGTGACAAATTTAAAAAAAGTGATATAATAAAGATGAGGCTTTTTTCAAGCAAGGAGTTTAAAAAAGCCCATTGTGTGATGTTTTATATATCAGAGGGCCAGTTTGAGGTCCAAACTGGCCTGATGATAGAAGAGGCAATAGAATTGGGTAAGAAGGTAGTTGTGCCAAAGACCATTGTGAGAGAGAAAACTATTATGCCATCTGTAATAAAAGACCCAGAGGAAGACCTTGAAAGAGGGCCCTTTGGGATTTACCAGCCAAAGAGTCTTAAGTTTAGACCTATAAAGAAAGAAGAGATTGACCTTGTGGTCGTGCCCGGGGTTTGTTTTGATAAGAGATGCAACCGTTTAGGCCGCGGCCAGGGATACTACGACAATTTCTTAAAAGACCTGCCTGTTTCTACTGTCAAGGTGGGTGTGGCTTTCAGTTTTCAGGTCGTTGAAAGGCTGCCCATCACCACAGAAGACATCTCTCTCAATAAGGTTTTGACTGACACAGATACCTACACTGCCCCATAATTTAATGAAGACGCAACTTATGGAGGCCAAAAGGCCGACATAAGTTGCAGTCTGAATTAACCCCGCACCTATTTGCATTGGCGGTTCGCTATGAATATAAAGGTTGCAGAAATGTTGAATTATTTTTTAGTAATTTGTTACTCTTTGTCTATGCGTATGCCTATTGCAAATAGGTGCGGGGTCAAATTCGCACTTATCACTTACGACGACCTGTTGGTCATCGTAAGTGATGTGCTCATTTGAGGGGGTGTTTTAGAATGTTTACGAGTTTAAATATATTCTTTTATCTATTTCTTATTTTAGGGGTCTCTTCAACATTTCTCCTTGGATATTTTGCAAGGAGGATTATAGGAGAGAAGAGACTGACAGCAGCAGAGGAAAAGGCAAAGAAGCTTTTAGATGAAGCCAAGAGCCAGATAGAGGCGAGGCGCAAAGAAGTTGAACTTGAGGCAAAGGACCTGCTCTTTCGCACAAGGCAGGATTTTGAGAATCAGACAAAAGAGCGGCGTCAGGAGCTGCTCAATTTAGAAAAGCGCCTTATGCAGAAGGAAGAGAATATTGATAAGAAAGTAGATATATTGGAGAAGAAGGAGAAGGAGATTGTGCAGAGAGAAGGCCTTTTAGTCGGAAAGGAGAATGTCCTTTCGACAAAGCAGAAGGAGCTGGATGTGCTTTTAGCTGAGGAGAAACAGAAACTTCAAAGGATTTCAGGGCTTTCTGTGGAAGAGGCTAAGAGGTTATTTTTGCAGAGGATAGAGGATGAGGCAAAAAAAGACGCGGGTCTTTTGATTAAAAGAATAGAGGAGGAGGCAAGGGAGTCTGCAGAGAAGAAGGCAAAGGAGATAATCGCTGATGCTATAGAGCGCTATGCAGCAGAGCATACAGTTGACTCGACTGTATCTGTAGTGAGCCTGCCAAACGATGAGATGAAGGGCAGAATCATAGGACGCGAAGGGAGAAACATCAGGGCGCTTGAGATTGCAACAGGGGTGGATGTGATTATTGATGATACACCAGAGGCAGTTATCCTGTCAGGTTTTGATATAGTCAGAAGGGAGATTGCTAGAATAAGCCTTGAGAGGCTTATTCAGGATGGGAGGATACATCCGGGGAGGATAGAAGAGGTTGTGGAGAAGGTAAAGCAGGAGATGGAGAATACTATTCGTGAAGAGGGGGAGCGGACAGTATTTGAATTAGGCCTTCAGAGGGTTCATCCTGAATTGATAAAATTAGTTGGCAGACTAAAATTTAGGACGAGCTATGGTCAGAATGCCCTGCAGCATATGAAAGAGGTAAGTTTTTTGATGGGTGTTATAGCCTCGGAATTGGGGCTGGATGTAAATTTAGCTAAAAGGGTTGGGCTTCTGCACGATATTGGAAAGGCAGTTACGCATGAAGTGGAAGGGCCTCATGCTAAGATAGGCGCTGAGCTTGCAAAGAAATTTGGCGAGAGTGAAGAGGTCGTTAGTGCAATAATGAGCCACCATGAAGAGGCAGAGGTGACTTCAATATACGGGGTGCTGCTACAGGCAGCTGATTCTATTAGCGCAACGAGACCGGGCGCCAGAAGAGAGACATTAGAGACTTATATAAAGAGGCTTGAAAAATTAGAGTCCATTGCAGATGCATTTGAAGGCGTTGAAAAGGCATATGCTATACAGGCAGGAAGAGAAGTCCGTGTTATTGTAAAGCCAGACAGAATCAGCGACCTTCAGGCAATAGGGCTTTCAAGGGAAATAAGAAAGAAGATTGAAGAAGGTATGGAATATCCTGGACAGATAAAGGTGACGGTAATCAGGGAGACGCGGGCGATAGAGTATGCGAAGTGAGGAAAAGATCAAGCACAGATTTACGCAGATTAATCTGTGAAAATCTGTGGTTTTTAAATCTGTGCCCATCTGTGAATTAGTGAGTGGAAGCGAACTAATTATGAAAATACTATTTTTAGGTGATATTGTTGGAAGGCCAGGGAGGGATGCTGTAGCAAGATTAGTGCCTGAGCTTAAAAAAACAGGTGCCATTGATTTTGCAGCTGCAAACGCTGAAAATGCAGCAGGGGGTTCTGGTATCACGCCCCAGGTTGCTGATGAACTTATTAATAGCAAACTGGATGTGCTTACCTCTGGAGACCATATATGGAAGAAGAAGGAGATATATCAGAGATTGGCTGAAGACCCGAGAATACTCAGGCCTGCAAATTACCCTGAAGACGACCCAGGCAGAGGCAGCACTGTAATTGACCTAGATTCAGGCATTTCAATCGGCATTATAAATCTTGTTGGCAGGGTCTTTATGAATAGCGCAGACTGTCCATTCAAAACTGCAAGGCGGGAGGTCGCAAGACTTAAAAGTAAGACAGATATAATATTAATTGATTTTCATGCTGAGGCAACGAGCGAGAAACTTGCACTCGGATATTATATGGACGGAGAGATAACTGCATTAGTCGGCACTCACACACACGTCCAGACTGCTGATGAAAGGCTCTTACCAAAAGGGACTGCGTATATAACAGACCTCGGTATGACAGGTCCGCAATATTCTGTAATCGGGAGGAGGCCAGAAGGAGTCATTCAACATTTCCTGACACTTATGCCAGCTAAGTTTGATATGTCTGAAGAGGACATTGAACTTCAGGGCGTAATCTTAAGTTTAGATGAACTTTCAGGGAAGGCGCGTTCTATAAAGCGGATAAGAGAAAGGCTCGATGGATAATCTTAGAAAAAGTGGAAGATACATCTATACAGTGAGCGAGCTTACAAAAAATATTAAGATAATCCTCGAAGATTCTTTCCCGAGTATATGGGTAGAAGGTGAGATTTCAAACCTAAGGCTTCCAAATTCTGGCCATATGTACTTTACCCTGAAAGATAAACTAAGCCAATTGCCTTGCGTATTCTTTAAAACTGACAATCAAAACCTTAAATTTGAGCTTAAAGATGGATTGAGCGTAATATCTTTTGGCAGAATCAGCGTATATGAACGCCAGGGTATGTATCAATTATATGTTGAAAAGGTTGAACCAAAAGGTATTGGCGAGCTTCAACTTGCATTTGAACAGTTGAAGGAGAGACTCCTTAAAGAAGGGCTCTTTGCAGAAGAACACAAAATCCCCCTACCTGAATTTCCAGAAAGAATTGGAATCGTAACCTCGCCAACAGGCGCTGCTATTCAAGATTTGCTTCATACATTTAATAAAAGATTTCCCGAGCTTCACATAATTGTCAATCCTGTGAGAGTTCAGGGAGAAGGCTCAGCGCAGGAGATTGCCAGTGCCATCTCAGAATTTGATAGACTAAAGAATGTAGATTTGATTATAGCGGCAAGAGGGGGCGGCAGCCTTGAAGACCTCTGGTCATTCAACGAAGAGATTGTCGCCAGGGCCATTTATAATTGTTCGTTGCCTGTAGTCAGTGCTGTCGGCCATGAGATAGATTATACTATCTGTGACTTTGTTTCAGACGCGCGCGCGCCTACACCTTCGCTGGCTGCTGAGATGGTCATGTTGAAGAAAGAAGAATTGTTAGAGAGATTGGAATCAATAGAAGAGATTTTAAAGAAAGTTCCAATTGAACTACTGAATCAATATGAACAAGAATTGGATGAGCTCTTTGAAAATCTTAAACTCAGGCTTAAGTTTTTTTTAGATTCAAAAGAAAAAGGTCTAGATGTGTTGGCAGAGAAGCTTTGTGCACTAAGTCTCCTTTCTATTCTCAATAGAGGATATAGT
>JBBIOC010000029.1:0-13437 GCA_037443585.1 Candidatus Omnitrophota bacterium | reverse complement strand
AGCCGTTTTAATGGCGATTTCTTATAGTCTTCAAAAAGTTCAGGTTGACTTCTATCTTCAATTTCAGGGCTCATTTGGGTTTTAATTATAACATAAATATATTTTTCTTACCAGCATATATAGTCAAAATCGCAGACCCCGCATTTGTCTCTATCTCGTTCTGGAAGTTTTTCAAAATGGAGCTTTTGTATGTTCGCATAGGTATTCTTTATAATACTAGTCATCTCGTCTACAAGGTCCTCGGTAATCTCTATCTTAAATTCAGTGGGTTCCCCCTTCTTTATATTATATTTCCTAGTATCTGTCTTCGCAGGCTCAACAAATACCAAGACCCCATGACTTACCCTTAGGCCTTTTCTCTGCGTCTTATCCCGTTCAAATAATAATTTATAGCACACTATCTGGCGCAGATATTCATCGCAAGCCTCATCCTCCAAAGACCTACACTCAAAGATGCCTTTTGCATGTCTATTGGGTTGACCTGTTTTATAATCTATAACGCGGACCAAACCCTTTTTTTCATCCTCCATCTCTAACTTATCATATTTGCCCGTAAACAAAATTCCATCTATATTTACAGGCATTCGATTTTCAAGGCCTATTGGTTTGATTGGATTTGAAGAGATTTTCTTAAAGAAATTATTTAAGGCCTCAAACTGTTCAATGCACCTGAGTTCAACTGCCTTTTCTGGTCCCTGAAATCTTAAGGCCTCTAAAAATCGCTCTTTAAAAAATTGATAGTCAGGGAATATATCTGTCTGAATAAAGACCCTGTAGATATTTTCAAGGGCACTATGGACCGCATTTCCGAATATCAGGCTCTGCTTCTTTGCACCAGGCAACATAAGCACATTGTCATAGAAGAACAATCTTCTGCAGACTAAATAATTATTCAAGCTTGTGGGGTTAAGGGCTAAATCTCTAACGAGGTCCTTAAGAACTGCCTCTGAGCCAATTATAGGGTCTTCTTCTTTAGCCTTTTCTATAGACTTAAGCAAGATTCTTTCTTCAGCCTCAGCTCCCTGAATCTTTCTTTCTAACCCCAGCCTATGTATATACGAACTTGATATCACGTCTTCTTGCGGGGTTGCAGTAAATAAGAGATTACATTTTGTACGACTCATTGCTACATAAAAAAGCCTTGTTTCATCATAATAATTCAATTCCTTAAGTCTCTCTTTTTCTATTATCGGTCCCGTTGTTTTATATAACTCAGGGGGTAATGGGATTATATCCTGTCGAACCTTTATAGGCCAGCTTTTATCCTGAAGACAGAAAGGGATTATTACACTGTGAAACTCTTGCCCCTTCGAGCCATGCACAGTAAAGATTCTTACGCCATCCTGCGTAAGCGTCACCAGTTCGCCCTGGATTGGCATATCATGTTCATTTCGGATGCGCAACTCGTCTATAAAATCCTTTAGACCTATTGCAGGGTTTGAAAAATCAGAATCTTTTACCATATTTATAAATGAGCTCAATGCGCGGAGTTCCCTTATCCTTATAACTTCATTCTTATCGTATTCTCTCAGAATATATCTGTCTATGCCTGCATCCTTAACATAACTCATCAGTATAGTGTGCACAGGTTTGAATTGGGCATCTGTTAGAAGTTGCGAGATTGTCCTGTTTGCATTTACCAAGGCCGCTGAATTTTCAAAATTTATTTCCTTCGCAACCTTCTCAAAGTTATTCAAAAATTCTGAAAGAAGAGTAGTCTGGTGATTTGTCTTCTTCTTTGCCCTTACATACCCAAGAAGGCGCAGGGTATCTGAATAGGGTATTTCAAAATAATCAGCAATCAAAACCTTATAAAGCGCCATATCCTTTTCTTCCAGGTTCTCAGGCGCAAGGCTTGCAAGCTCTAAGACATCCAGCATCTGCTTGACCCTTTTTTCAGGTCTTATGTCCTCTTTGCCGTCTGTGGCATAAGGAATCCCTGCCTGTTGGAATTTGTCTATTACCTTTAAAATAAGATCTCTTTTTCTCACTAAAATCGCGATATTATTATAAGGTCTTTTCTTCTCTTCAGAAGTCAATTCCTTTGAGGTCTCAATTTCTTTTTTGAATTCCCCTATCTTCTCTACAATGAAATTCAGCTCCTCTTCTTCAGTTGTGAATTCCCAGTATTCTATCAGCTTTTTTCTAAAGTCCCTGACAGGCCTTAAATCCTTTTCACCCGCTCTTTCTTCTGATGGGATTTCAGAGATAAGTTTAGACGACAGTTCAATAATCTCCCTGGCAGAACGATAGTTATCTTTAAGGGATACTACCAAAAGGTCTGGAAATCTTTCCTTCAGAGTCTTAAAATTTCCAATGCTTGCACCTTGAAATCTATAGATGGCCTGGTCATCATCTCCAACGCAGCAGAGGTTTGGATTTTCTTCTATCAAGGAAAATAAAAATTTTAACTGGGCACCATTGGTATCCTGAAATTCATCCACCATAATATATTTGAATCGTCCTTGATATTTTTTCTTTAAATCTGGTTCTTTGTTTAGTGCCTCAGTTGCAATCATAATCATATCATCAAAATCATACCTTCCACGTGAATCAAAAATTAGCCTATTTTTACCTTCTTTCAATTTCTCATATTGAGAGTATATTATTGCCAATGCTTTAATTCTGGGTATATGCTTCTCTTCAATATAGACACCGTCGGGCGCCAGTCTCTTGACATAATCTAAAAATTCCTGCGGACTTACACCTTCCCTCTTTAACTCACTTATTCTTTTCTGTAACTCATCAGCATAGCTGTAAGGCGCATTAAAAGGCCTGATATCAAGAATCCCTTCAGTATGGTCAAGGATATATTCAATAGCCTTGACCTTCTCTATATCTGTAATCTGTATCCGCTCTTGAATATAATTAGCTGCTTCTTCTGAATCCAGGATTATCGAATTTGCAAAGCTGTGAAAAGTGCCCACTTCCACATCGTAGCCTGAAAGCCCTACTGTCTTAGCAAGCCGCTCTTTCATAGTTTTGGAAGCGGCATTTGTATATGTAAGTATTAGAATATTTTCTGGGAGGGCTTTCTTTTTTTGAATAATATTCGCTGCCCTAACCGATAATAGCTGAGTCTTTCCTGTACCTGGACCTGCCAGAACAAGCAGAGGGCCTTCGAGCATATCTACTACCCTTTTTTGGTCGCTGTTTAATTCATTATAAAATCTCTTGAAATTTGTCATTTCAGTATTCCGTAGACAGGCTTAACTGGCCTACGATTACTTTTACTCTTCTGTTAGGATTTTAAACTTGAATTCAAAGTCTGCGGAACTGAGCGGTCTATCGTCTGGCCCAAAACTGGTCTTAATATTCGGTATAATCAATCTTAATTGAGAGGCGAGTTTGTTTGGCTTAAAAAAGGCTATATATCCATCATATACTATCTCTTTATATATATAACCGCCTGAAAGCGCACTCTGTGCCAGTAAAAACCGCTTTCTTCCAGAACGTCCCTTTGTAATATCTGTAGCAAGGCCTACGCCCGCGCCGTAGAGCCCAGGCGCTGCTTCAGCAGTTCTTGCTATTGTATAGATAGTCCCTCTTGTTTCATGAAGGGTTGCTATATATTCTGGAGACAAATAGCTATATTGAGTATTCAGGTCATCTATCATAACAAATTCTGAAGGGTCGAGTCTTATCTTCTCATTTCCCTGGTTAGAAATTTTAATATAGAAGACTATCATATTTGGCAGAAATGGGCTCGCTCCTGCATTTGCGCCAAATATATCTTGATTCATAAAAAATTCTACCAATTCTTTTTGTGTAGCATAGCGCACTGTTACCTCAACACCCTCTTTTGCCTGGGTCTGAGTCAGTGGTTCTAGCAGTATTCTTCGCTTGATAGATTCCTTTATATCCTTTGCCCTTAAAAGTGTTATCCTTCTCTTTTCTTGCCTCTCAAAAACAACCGGACTCTGCGAAGCGCAAGAGGCATTAAAAAAGATTGAGATTATCGAGATTAATATAAAAGCCTCCTTCCCTTTATTTTTCATATTGAAATTTTTTTAACTATTTTTAGAAAGGCATTTACTACTACGGGGTCAAATTGCGTTCCGCTATTTTTTTTAATCTCATTTATTGCTTTTGAGATTGTAGTTGCATTCCTGTAGGGCCTCTCCGAGAGCATTGCCTCAAAGGCATCTACAACTGCCATAATTCGACTCCCCATAGGTATCTCTTTTTTCTTTAGCCCTTTTGGATACCCCTTTCCATCAAACCTTTCGTGGTGGTGCAGTATTATTGGTATGGCAGGCCTTAAAATCTCAATAGGATAAATGATTCTTGCGCTATCAGCTGGATGTCTCTGGACAATTCTATATTCTTTTCCGGAAAGCCCCCCAGGTTTTTTTAATATCTCTTCAGGCACACCAAACTTTCCTGCATCCGGCAGGAGCGCTGCATAGTGAAGGTCTCTATTCTCTTCTCGAGATAATTTTAGCTCCTCAGCGATATCTAATACTAGCCTTACGAATAATTCTGAATGAGTATACGTGTTAGGTGACTTTGAATCCAGTAGATTTGCGATTGCCTTTATGCTCCCAAACAACATCCTCTCCTGTTCTTCATATAACTGTGCATTTTTTATTGCGACAGTTACCTGTTCTGCTAAGGTAGTCAAGATCTCTAAGTCAGAATGATCAAACCCCTTTTTATTTAACTTATATTTAGTGGTTATTATGCCTATTGTATCTTCACTTATTAATATAACAGTTATCTGATTTCTGCTTAGGAAAGACCGGCCTTTAATTACACACCTTCCTTCAATACTCTTTCCAATTCGAAATCTTCTTCCCCTTACCTTCAACTCCTTGTTTTTGTTTATGGTTACTTTAGATATCAGAGACTTTTTATCATCGCTTAAAAGTTTTATTGAACAGTACTTCGCCTTAATTATCTGCTGAATCAATCTTGCAATCCGGCCTAATAATTCATCTAAACACCCTACTGTTCCAATCAGACGGTGGATAGTATGGATAGTGGATAAGGCTAAGTTTTTTCGATCTATAGTCTCTCGAAGTATATTGATCTCGCGTCCTTTCTTTATATCCTTTTGGTCTTTAGACTCTCTCATAAGGTTCAAATAATTTCTTGTGTTCTTCGAGCGCATACCTGTCTGTCATTCCAGCGATATAATCACAGATTGCCCTGTGCGCACCCCAGAGTTTTACGCGACTCTGGCTTGTAGGGGGCAGCTGCTCAGGCTTTGCCAAATACACCTCAAACAATTCTCTGATAAATCTTTTTGCTTTATCCGACATCCTGACTACCCTGTAATGTTTGTATAATCTTTCCATAAGGAATTTTCGAAGAGGTATTTTCTTTTCCATCATCTCGTTTGAAAGCATTATAATCCTCTCTGGATGTCTCCTCACTTTCTCTGTGTCATTGATGCCTAATCTCTTTATCCTTTTTTCTGAGTTCCTGACCAGGTCTTTTATCTGCATATCTATAAGATATCTTATAACCTGGGACCTTTTTGTCTCCTCATTTAAATTTTTATAAATCCTCGAAATCTCTTTTAGAGCCTCTTTCCATAGAGCCAATTTCCCTATCTCTTCTTCTTTTATTAAACCCGAAGTCAGGCCATCGTCTATATCATGGCTGTCATAAGCAATCTCGTCAGCTATATCAACCACCTGGGTCTCAAGCAATGGTGAGAGCTCAGGTTCGAGAACGCTTTGGCCTGTGGACTTATCAAAGGCAGTAGAGTGTTTATTAATGCCTTCTCGTACCTCCCAGGTTAGATTTAGACCAGGAAAATCAGGATACCTCTGCTCAAGGACATCTACTACCCTCAACCCCTGTAGATTGTGGTCGAACCCACCATGGTCTTTCATCAATTCCTGAAGTATCTCTTCGCCTGCGTGTCCAAATGGCGGATGCCCTATATCGTGTGCAAGGGCGACTGTCTCTATAAGGTCTTCATTTAATCCCATAACCCTTGCAATAGACCTTGATATCTGGCTTACCTCCAGGGTATGCGTGAGTCTTGTTCTGTAATAGTCGCCTTCATGATTTACAAAGACCTGCGTCTTATATTCAAGCCGGCGAAAGGCTGTGGAGTGGATTATTCTATCTCTATCCCTTTGATAAACAGAACGATATTCGGGTTCCTTTTCTTTATAGACCCTCCCTTTTGTAAATCTGCTTTTCATTGCATAGGGTGAAAGGTTTTTAAGTTCCCGCCTCTCAATCTCTTCTCGAGTTAACATAGTCTTTAAGGTTTTTATATAATTCCTTAAGCGATTGTGGTATTACTTTTGTATCTGCAATAACAGGCATAAAATTAGTATCCCTGGGCCACCTGGGCACTATATGTACGTGAAGATGGCCTTCATAACCTGCTCCTGCAATCCCCCCAATATTTAGGCCAATATTGAACCCTTTTGGATGCATTGTTTTTTTAAGAGCCTTAACCATCTGGCACGTGGTTTTGAATAGATCCACCATCTCTTTTTCCTTCAAATCTTCGAGATTTTTTATATGCCTGTATGGCGCTACCATCAAGTGTCCATTATTATATGGAAATATATTAAGCATTACAAATGAGAATCTCGTCTTTTTTATCATATAGTTTTTTGGAGAATCCCTATATTTCTCGCAGAAAATGCATCTACCTTTTATTTTCTTTAGGCCTATATATTGACTACGCCAAGGGGCCCAGAGCTTATCCATTTTAGAGCCTTATTATTTCTGTTTTTATGTCTTTGACAATCTCTATAATCCCATAAGAATTATACGGCGCATATATCGTATCTGTAGGGCTACCGGGATTAAAGAAAATTATGCCATCTATTTTTTTATTAAAAGGCGAATGTGAGTGGCCAAATACTATAATGTCAATCCGCTCTTTTTTAAACTCATTTTTTAAAAGACCTATGAGTTCATCTGGAGAACCAAAACCATGCATCAAACCGATTCTCTTTCCATTAACCTCCATCAAGTCCTTTTGAGGCAAGATGCGCATAAGATTATAGGAATCCATATTCCCTCTAACTGCCTTTACAGGACTGATTTTTTTTAATTTTTCCAAAACAAAAAGCTCAACCAGATCGCCTGCATGAAGAATTAATTCGCAGTTCTTCAGGGCCTCAAGTAATTTTTTGGGTAGCTCTTTAGCAACTACTGGAATATGTGTATCGGATATTACACCTATTCGCATTTTAATTTTATTTTATAATCTGCGGTTTCCCATAAAGCTCAAGCAATGTATTTACGCTTTCCAGGTCCCAGGTCCAGACATTGCCCTCTTTTGCCAAAAGATATGCATTCTCTTCTATGCCATCAAGAGAGACGATAATGTGCCTCTTATCTTTGCTTCTCCTCTTCCCTCTTATAAATTCTGCAACATCGTTTTCAGTAACCTTTGCCTCTTTTACAAGACAACGCCAGATGCCCTGACTGCCCTGTGCGTATATTAGAGAAGCGTCTTTGCTTTGTTCTCCTTTTATCTCTTCAAATTGAAAGAGGCGATGCTTCTTGCCATTGAGCTGGATACAATCATTTTTAAAAAGTCCGAAGAGTTCTGCAATACGACCAGTCAATGTTTTTTCATATTCGCTAGCAAAGGCCTCAAATTTCATTTTAATCTTTTCCTTGAATCGCTTCTCATCGTCGATACTATTTAGCCCGGATGAAGATGCCTTTTCAAGGTATACATTGTTTAACCAAAACGAAAACAGCCTGTTTCTGAACCTATAGAAAGGGCCATTTTTAAAAATGAGCTCAAGTTCTAATAGTTTTAAAAGGGGCTTTGAAATTGTCTTTAATGGGACACCCAAGAAACGGGCAATCTCATTCTGTTTTTTGTTATCTGAAGAGATGGCCTGAAGAATAGATATCAAAAGAGATGACTGTTTTTCAATTGATATTCTTAAAAGCCAATTTTTAAAATGCTGATTTATTAGACCCATATCGCTGAAGATTGTTGACAAAAAAACTTCAGAGACCAAGTCTACAACATTGTATTTGAATCGATCGGGCTCAACAAGGTGAAGGGACTTTGCATATTCTGCAAATACTTGGAGATAGAGAGGCCTATTGCCAAGAAAATTGGCAATAAAGTCTAAATGTCTTTGTTCTAATTCCAGTGGGGAGGTTAGACTCTTCAAAACCTCCCTGCTTGTCCTTGAATCGAATGGTTCTATCAATATTTTTTCGAAATTTCCAAAAAGAAGGGTAAGTTTTTCTTTAATGAGCTTTTCTGAAAGCATTATCCTTGAACTTGTAACAATATACATTGTGTTAGTTTGAACCATTATCTTTTTTGCTAAAACACCGAATGGGTTCTTTAGATTAAAGTTTGAGAGATTGTGAAATTCATCAAGGGCAAGAAGACATCTTCGCTTAGAGGATTCATACAAAATTGATGGCAGGTCTAAGAGTTGACTAAGGGCGTCATCGAATCTCCCTCTTTCAGTATCTTGTAGAACCTCAATGCATATCTTGGCAACCTTTGGGAATTTTAACCTTGTATTATCAATAAGCCATACTATATCTTCTCTCCTGGGACAGGGTAGGCTCAGATTTAAAAGTTGCGAGAGAGCAATGCGGATAAAACGGATAACAAAAGACTTAAACGGCTCTACCCTTATTTCTATATATATAGGCAATATTCTTTCTCTATCAATTGAATCAAATAGATGAGCCAAAAGAGAGGATTTGCCCAAGGACTCTTCGCCTAAGATTACTATATTCTGCCTGTAACCATCATAAAAAGAATTTACCCGCTTAGAAAGGAGCTCTAAATTTTTGGCTCTATCAAAAAATATATTCTCTATCGACATGTAGAACAGCTTGTAGCAGTGCAACCTGAACAGTTAGAACTTGGAGAATTTTTTTCCCGAGTTTCTTTAAAACCAAAAACAGAAAATAGCCTCTGTATATCTAATCCATTGCACTTTGGACAACAAATATTTTCTTTGCCGTTCCTTATCAGGGTTTCAAATCTATTTCTGCATTTTCTGCATTCAAATTCATATATAGGCATATTACGGGAGATAGAAAAATGGGTTCTGGCTTCCTTTTGAGGTTCGTATCTCAAAATAAAGACCTGAAGACTCAATCCTGCCAGACCGCCCTATCTTAGCAATAATAGAACCTTGAGAAACTTCAGCACCTGTTTTTACAAGATTTTCAAGATTATGGGCGTAGATAGTTATAAAATCATCGCCATGGTTAATCATAATAACCTTACCATAACCTCTCACCTTCTCTCCGCAAAAGATTACTTTGCCAGAACGACTGGCGGAAACAATAGAACCTTCTGGCGCCAAAATTCGTATGCCTTTTTCATAAGTATAAACCTCGCCCTTGGTAGGCCAGATGAAATTTATATCTGAGGTTTCAGGAATAACCTCATTTGCCCTTAGAACCTCTTTTGCCCCTGGTATGAATATTAGCTGGCCTTGATATATCCTTGCAGCGTCAGGGATTCTATTTGTGCTTATAAGCTCTTCCATAGGAATGTTATAGGTCTTTGATATCCGCCAGAGGGTTTCGCCTTTATTAACTTTATGATAAATGCCCGGAATCTTGCCAACCTCAATCGGAGGAGGGATATATCCTTTCGTAGCGCAGCCTGAGAAAAAAACTATGCCCACAAGTATAAATATAATTTTAGATATCTGTTCTATATTTCTCATAAGTGTTAGGTCCCTCGCAGCATAAGCTAAAATAAGGGCTGCTCGGGATCAATTTTTGCTTCGCAAAAATTGGAGCGGGTGAGGGGAATCGAACCCCCACTGCGAGCTTGGGAAGCTCGTGTTCTACCACTGAACTACACCCGCAGAACCGCAAAGACGCAAAAAGTATGAATACGATATGTGAATAACAGCGTTTCTAAAAAACCGCAAAAACGCAAAGATTAAATTTAAATAAAGGTTCCTATCTTTACTTTTACTTTGCGTTTTTTGCGGATACGTTTCTGTTCTGAGTCTAAATTTTGCGATTTTGCGGTCAAAATTTTGTCAATCTTCGAAATGCTCTATATCTCTTTTCTATATCTCGCCTTCCAATCTCCAAAAGCCTGTTTACACTAAAATCTTCTACTGCAAATGAGGCCATTATAGAGCCGTACACAACTGCCTTCTTAATATTTATCTCGTTGATTCTATCTTTGCTAGCTAGATAGCCCATAAATCCCCCGGCAAAGGTATCCCCTGCGCCAGTAGGGTCATTGATTCTTTCTAATAGATATGCTGAAGTGTAAAATGAAAAGTTTTTTGAAAAAGACAGAACCCCATGCTCCCCTTTTTTAATTATAATTAGCTTGGGGCCAGCCAATAACAAAAATTTTGCTGCCTTTAAAAGATTGGTTTCTTCTGACAATTCTCTTGCTTCAGAATCGTTCAGCATAAAGATGTCAACTTTCTTTAAAAGATGCATAAGTTGATTCCTCTGCTTTTCTATCCAGTGATTCATAGTATCACACGCAACAAGGTAGGTAGAATTGACCTGTCTCAAAATAAATCCTTGAATCTCTGGATTGATATTGCCGAGAAAGACAAATCTTGAATTTCTAAAATTATTTGGTATCTTTGGAAAGAAATTAGAAAAGATATTTAGTTCTGCAGAAAGCGTCTCAGCAGAATTTAAGTCATAGTCGTATCTTGCCTTCCACCTGAAGGAGCGACCATTTTTTTGTTCTACACCGTCTAAATTGATACCAAGCCGTTTCAGCATATTCATATATCTCTTAGGAAAATCTGTCCCTATAACAGATACCAAATTTACCTTTGCAAAAAATTTTGCACTGACTGCAAAATATGTAGCAGACCCGCCCAATACCCCTTCTACTTTACCAAAAGGCGTCTGGACGCTATCGAGTGCAATAGAACCTACTGTTAAGACTGAGTTCATTTTAGAAGACCTCTGAAAATATTTTTTGACGCGGATACACGCGGATTGCACATGGATTTACGCGGATTTATCATCGAAAATATCCGCGACTATCCGCGCGTCAATCCGCGAAAATCCGCGTTCAATAAGGATTTTTTAGAACTCTTTTTAGAAGTTCCTCCATCGATTTCATAGAACAGTATTTCCCGCACATAGAACACACGTCATCAAAGGAAGACTTAATAGACTCTCTATATTCTGCAGGCCTTGTAGGGTCAAGGGCATTTTTAATCTGCGCCTTCCAATTTCGTTCCTTTCTGAATTCCGAAAATCTCTTATCCCAATCTATAGCACTACTGATTCCCTTTGCTACATCTGCTGAATGCGCTGCAATCCTTGAGGCAATGAGGCCCTCTTTTACGTCTTCAAGCGAAGGGATTCTAAGGTGCTCAGAAGGGGTCACGTAGCAAAGGAAGTCTGCTCCATAAAAAGCTGCCAGGGCCCCGCCTATTGCACTTGTTATATGGTCATATCCTGGTGCCACATCTGTCACTAAAGGCCCTAAGACATAAAAGGGTGCTCTATTACAAAGCTTCTTTTCCAATACAACATTTGATTCTATCTGGTTTAATGGGACATGCCCAGGGCCTTCTATCATAACGGCTACTCCAGATTGCCCCGCCTTGTTCGTCAATTCCCCCAAAGTGATGAGCTCCTGTATCTGCGGCCTATCTGTTGCATCAGAGATAGAACCCGGTCTCAGACCATCGCCTAAACTCAGGGTTATATTATATCTCTTTGCAATTTCAATGACTCTGTCAAAGTATTCGTATAAAGGGTTTTCTTTTTTATTTCGAACCATCCATTCTATCGTGAGCGTTCCTCCACGACTTACGACGCTTGTGATGCGGTCTTGATTCCTTAGTCTTTTTAAAGAATCCAGATTTATGCCTGCGTGTATTGTCCAGAAATCAACCCCGTCTTCAGCCTTTTCTTCTAAAATCTCAAAGATATCTGCTGCTTTCATCTTTGATATATCTTTCCTCTTTTTAGAAGCCTCCACTGCTACCTGATATATTGGAACAGTTCCAAATGGAATCGGGCATTCTTTCAGTAATACCCTTCTAATCTTCTTCAAATCCCCACCTGTGCTTAAATCCATAACAGTATCTGCCCCAAATTGAACTGCAATTTTTAGTTTTTTAAGCTCTAAAGAGATGTCTATCAAATCAGGGGATGTGCCAATGTTTACATTAACCTTTGTTCTCAGTCCTTCGCCAATCCCGCAAGGCTTAAGCAATTTTCTATTTTTATTATGAGGAATAACAATCCTGCCATCCTTTATCCTTTCCAGCAAAAAATCTATACTAACGGCTTCCTGTTTTGCTATAATTCCTAAATACAACATAGTAATTTTATCTTTCATTTTTTTTAATCTACAAGGAAATTAAATATAAATGATTACACAGATTAAAGATAAGATTACAGAGATTAAAGCTTTGTTAAACAATCACTGTAATCTCTAATTGCACATTCTATGAGCAAGAAATCTCTGTAATCAAGAAAAATCTCTTAAGTCATCTTGCCCTTAAAGGGGCAAGATTTTTCTTAAAATTTAAGAGCTCCTCTTTGAGCCTCTTTGCTGAAAGGCTTACGTCATCTGCTGAGACTACTGCCCTGACCACAGCTACAATCCTCGCCCCTGCAGCAAGAACATCTTTTAAGTTTGTAAGGTCTATTCCACCGATTGCAACAAATGGAATCTTGATTATTTTTCTTACAGCGCTAATTAAATCTAAGCCAACAGGCATATATGCAGGCTTTGTTGGGGTGCCAAAGATAGGCCCTACGCTTATATAATCAGCGCCTGATCTTTCTGCTTCTATTGCTTGCTCCAAACTGTGGGTAGAAATACCTATTATTCTATTTTTGCCTAAAATTCTTCTTGCAGTTTTGATTGAAAGGTCCTGCTGGCCAAGATGGACACCATCTGCATCCAGTTCAAGCGCTAAGTCAGCGCGGTCATTTACAATAAAAATAACTCTGTTTTTATTGGCCGTGTCTCTCATTCTTTTGCCTAATTCAATGAGTTGAGCATCCTCTGCCTCTTTATCCCTGAGTTGCAATATGTCTGCGCCGCCGCTGATAGCCTCTGAAGCAATATAAAAAAAATCTCTGCCTTTTGCTGCTGGCCTATCCAGTACTACATATAGAGAGTAGTCTCTTACCTGCTTCTTTCTCAATCTCATACGCTTTAAATCTAAGCCTTCTAAAAAGTTCAGATATTTTGTAATCAAATAACTTTGAGCATTCTTCAAGCACCCTTAAAGATTCCTTCGTCCGTTGAATATTTGCAAAAAAAATATTTAGAATCCTCTTTTTATTGACAATCTCTGCTTTTATGCCTTTTCCTATATCAGATTCTGTGTCCCTGTCTCTAAATAAGTCCTTGATTTCAAATGGAAATAAGCTCATCACTTTGCTTATATTGTGCCTAAGAATCTTTAAGTCTTTGGTAGTTTTGCGGCTATTTAAATAAAATCGGACTATGTCTTCGCATACCCTCAAGCCTTCTCTTGAACGATTTAAATT
>JBBIOC010000028.1:0-13882 GCA_037443585.1 Candidatus Omnitrophota bacterium | reverse complement strand
CGGCTATGCTGGCCTCAACAATCAATCGCTGGATTAAAGGATTCTTACGACCTTGGTGGTGGTTGATCTGGATTACTAAATCATCTACTGCACCTAAAACTCTAAATCCTACAATCTCTCCGCGCTCTTTTGCAGCAGCTAAAACCTCTTTGGCCGCAGTTACAACTTCATTTGGAATACCGGTGGTTGTCAAATATTGTCCCAGACGCACGTTTGCCACATCTAAAATTACCTGTTTAAGCTGTGCCTCCCTTGCCTTTTCAACAGCATCCAGTCTTTGTTGATACAAATACTCCTCGATCTTCGCGTAGCCCTCGTTTAAAATACGATCCTGCCAAGGTGTTGGCCTAACATATCTTTCTGCAACCAAGACATTGGCCTCATGAGCAACCCATGCTTTAAGAAACTCCATACCATCTTTCTTGCCAAGAGCAGGAATTGCTGACTCGATAAGTGTAAGTGTTACATAGTGGGAACCATGAGGGGCCTCATCAGTTGGAAAATTTCCTGAAGAACCAATTAAATGTAGTTTACCATCAACCAACAATGCTGCTTGACCATTATCGTTTACTAAATAATTAACTCGAGACAACGGTCCATCTCTTCTAAGCCATCCACCTATATTGATTGCAAGCGCGCTATTGTTGTATCTTGGGTCTCGATAAGCATTTCTTGCAGCTTTCACAAGTAACTTAGTGGTATTTTGGGCGCGTTCAATAAGTGTTCTGTCTTTCGTCTGTTCAGTAAGCAAAGGCGCATTTCCTCCTACCCTCAACATCTGTCCCTGTGCAAATGCTCCTCCAATAACTGCACGAACCTTTTTATCAATCTCAATGCGTTTCTCTTTTGTAATTGTTACGCCTGGTGCAGTGACAGCAATAAATGTCTTTCCTGTACCTTCGCCTTCTTCTCCAGTCAAAAGGTTTTCTACTTCAACCTTTACCCCTGACTCTCTCGTTCTTCTTTTTCTCAAATCGTCCCTAACTCCACTTGCATAACTTAACTGTGATATTGTAAAAATACCTGCAAGAAACAGAATGCTTAGCACGAACAATCTTTTCTCTAATCCCATTTTCTCCTCCTCAATTATCTTTCCGGCAACCACTGCCTTTTGAGTGTTGACCGATAAAACACATCATCCGTCTCTGTTGTAACCTTTGGACTTATGACGACATACGAATATCCACTATCTGCGAGTAACTGAGTTATCCTCGACGTATGGAAACCACCTGTAATCAAGGCAGCTATTTTTGTATTGTCCTTATTCATCCTTTCCTCAGTCTTTCTTAGAAATACCCTGTTGCGCTCATCTGCTATATTGTAGAATTCTTCAATCTTATTTAGGTTATCTGTTATCACATAAAAATTATTAGAGATTTTTAAGGACAGGCGATAGAAATCTACTTTCACCTTTAAGAAATTCGCCCATTCTGTAGGATTAAAGTCAGACTCATTTTCTAAAAAATATTGATACTCTTCAGGAACCACCTTTATGTTTAAGAGATTTTTCAATATTGACAGGTCTTTGGAAGTCCTTACAAGTGTCTTCTGGTCATGATTTTCGCAGAATAAATCATTTATAGCAGCCTCAAGACGGGATTCCTCTTTAAAAATCTTATTTACATCAAGGTCTTTTGAGGCTTCGATATATTCTTTATATTGCGCAATCTCTTCTTCACCGGCCTTCCCTACCTCAATCTTCTCTAAATCTATTTTCTTCTCGAGTTCAACCGCCTTTATCAGTTTTTTAAATTCGGGGAAATCTTCAATAATGTTTGAGTTAGAAATTATTTGAGATAGATATTCATAATATTCTATTAAACTATTCTTTCCACTTATATAATCCTTTTTCTTCCTATCCAATTCTAAGAGTTTTTTATTATAAATATTTAGCTTGAGTTTTTCTGCAACATTGATTAACCCTTCAACATATTCAAGTGCAATGTCTTTAAATCTGTCTATCTCTGACATAGCCTCTAAATTTTTATCGTATAGTGTCCTATCTTCTATCCCCTGAAAAGCCATAGGATAATCTGATGCAATATTAAGGTATTCCTCGCCAGAGATTATTCCATCCTTTAGAAGTTTCTCTGCCCTCTCTTTCCTTTCCTCTAAAGGTGCTCGTTCCCTTAGATATGTAAAGTCCGCATCTGTGTTGCCACCTTCAACTAAAATAAGTTTTAAATTGTAGTCCTTTATAAGGGCTTCTAATATATTTGCCAGATTCATCTGACCTTCAAAATTTGCATGTGCGTCTTGGATATGTATTATCAGTCTCCCATTAGAACCCCGATGCGATTCTACAACAGTTCCAAACTCCTCAGGGATTTTTATTTTTAGAGGGTCTAATAAGCGTTGGAAGGTATTTTGGCTTGAGTTTTGCCTCTCAGGAAAGACATTCTCTATGTATTTCTGCCGTTTCTGCCAGAAAGACTTATTTTCAGGTGGGCTGGCAAAAGAATCTTTAGAAAGATAAAATAATGAAATTAAAGTAAAAAGAACTAACCTCTTGAATTTTAAGAAAGTTATGTTCTTCATAATAGTTTATCAAACTATTTTAAATGTATATTACTTATATACTATTATAAAGTTTTTGTCAAGAACTATTTTGAGAGCTCTGAAAAATTCTTCTTCACACCGCAAAACCGCAAAAACCCGCAAAGGCGCAAAGAATTCGTCTTCGGAAAAATTTTGCGTTTTTGCGGACATTTTGTGGTTTAGCGGTGTAAACGGACTTTTTCAGAGGTCTCATTTTAAAATTTTAGTGAGTTGATAAAACTAGCACTGAATAGTGTTAAAGAGGTAACAATCAATCCTGCAATTACAACACCTGCTGTTATTGCCAGAAAGGAAGGGACAGGACGCATTCTAAAAATTGATGCGACTACACAACCTGTCCATGCCCCTGTTCCTGGCAAAGGTATACCCACAAATATTGCCAGACCTATGGCTTCATATCTCTGGACAATCTCAGAACGCGCCCTCGCCCTCTTATATAGCCAATCAAAAAATCTCTTCATAAAAGGCTTCTTGCCTAAAGACCTTGAAACAGGCTCTAATAGATAATAGATTATCGGGACAGGTAAAATATTGCCTATTATAGAAAATAAAAAGGCGCTTATTGCCTTCTGTTTGAGAATTAGAATCCCAAAAGGTATGGATGCCCTCAGCTCAGTCACGGGTATTGCAGCGAGAATTAAGGTTATAAATTCGCTTTTCAGACCTGATGACAGGATTAAATTAAAAAGCCTTTCTTGCATCCCCTCTCCATCCAAATTTTCCAACCAATGGTACAAAGACACAGCCGCAGATATCTTTCGTTGTTATTTTATCCTGCCAAGTCTTTTCAACCAGCTGAAGCCTCTGAGAAAAGACATCCCCAACAGGTATTGCCATCTTTCCTTTTGCCTTAAGTTGACCAATTAGGCTCTGCGGTATAGACGGTGCAGCAGCAGTAACGATAATCTTATCAAAAGGTGCAAAATCTGTCCAACCCAGTGTCCCATCCCCTACTTTTATGCTAAAATTGCTATAACCTAAATCCTTTAAATTCTTCTCTGCCCTTTTTGCAAGTGAATTTATCCTTTCTACTGTATAGACCCATTTGCATAACTCTGCCAGTATGGCGGTCTGATAGCCTGAGCCAGAACCTATCTCCAAGACTGTATCTTTTGTATCTGGGCCTATAATCTCAGTCATCAGGGCCACGATGTAAGGCTGCGAGATAGTCTGGCCATGCCCGATAGAAACTGGGTGGTCAGAGTAGGCCTCTTCCCATAGGTCAGGGTCAATGAATCTGTGGCGCTCAACCTTTCTAAAGGCATTTAAAACCTTCTCATCTTTAATTCCCCGATTCTGAAGTTGTTCCTTAACCATCCATTCTCTTAATTCTTTAAAATAATTCTCCTGTTCCATTTTTAATTATTTAGAATGACCTCAAAAGGAGCCTGATAAATCGGATTGTATCAAAGACTGGATGAATCTGGCTTGATTCGTCTTTATATATAGATTCAATACTGCAGGATGAGACCTTTAGATTTTTTTTCTTTGAGTCAATTATCATCTCTGATTCAATATCATAATTCTTACTCTTTAACTTAAGCTGCTCCAAAGCCCTTCTTGAGAGCAATCTAAAACCGCACTGTGTATCCTTAATCTTTTGTCTGACAAATAGAGAAAGAAGAAATGACATAAGTATGTTCGTAAGTTTTCTAATAAATGGCATACCCATAGGCTCATCCATCCTGTTACCTATAATTAAGTCAGCCCTCGTCCTCCTCCATTCGTCTAAAAATTTTGGTATGTCTTGGGGATTGTGCTGGCCATCCCCATCCATAGTTATAACCGCCTCACACCCCAACCTTAAAGCGTAAAAAAAACCGTCTCTTAAAGAGGTTCCCTTACCCAGATTTTCTTTGTGCGTATAAACAAATGCGCCGCAGTGTCTTGCGAGCTCTGCAGTTTTATCAGTTGAGCCATCGTCAATAACTATAGTGTCGAGTCCGAGCCTTCCAATGGAATTGATCAATCCTTCAATAGTCTTTGATTCATTATAAGTAGGGACGACTACAAAAATTTTATTCACAGGATAAATACATCCTTAGGGGTCTCCCAAAAATGCCTGAACATAAGCCACTGTGTCGGATAAAGCCGGATATATCTCTCTAAGACATCCAATGCTCTTTTAGTCAAATTCACGAGGGCATCTTGGGGGTTGTCATTTTCTATTGGGTGAAAGGGTCTTTCAAATATAAGTTCATACCTGTATCGAGATTTTCTAATAAAAAATCCAGGAACTATGGGGGATTTGAGTTTTAAGCTAAAAAGCGCAGGCCCTTTAGGTATAAAGGTCTCTTTCCCAAAGAAATTTATAGGGATGCCCGAATCTGAAAAATCCCTATCACCCAAGAGGGCTAGGATGCCGCCCTTTTTTAACACCGAGATACATCTTTTCGTTGCGATGCCTATTGGAATTACCATCAAACCTTTATCTTCCCGTTGCCGCACAAAAAAATCATTTATTCTTTTGTAACTATGCACAAGCGCCACAGCACTTATTCTATATCCAAGCATTGCCATAACTACTCCGCCCATCTCCCAATTGCCGATATGACCTGTAAGGGCTATTACACCTCTATTTTCTTTCAGGGCGCTGTTTAGATTCTCTATGCCCTTTATTTCTACATTTCTTTTTATGAATTCCCTGCTCAGTCTTGAAAACCTAAAAAAATCTACAAGATACAAACCGAAACTTCTAAAGACCTCATAAGAGTCCTTCCTTGCCTTTTCTATATCTCCGTCATAGATGAGCCTCAGATTCTCAGTAACCGCAAACCTATCTTTCTTTGCAAAGAGATATTGAAGGTATGATAAAAATTCCGCTATTCTGTAACTAAAGCCAATGGGAAGAAGGCAAGCCAAAATATGGCCGAGTCTGTATAATAGATAGAAAATCATACGAAATACCCGTTCAACCTACGCAGTTGAACGGGTTGAAATGGTCCCAAGAACGAGATTTGCTATATCCATTGCAGCGCGGGGCTTTCCAAGCAATGCTGCCTGCCTTCGCATCTGCTCTAATTTCAGCCTATTTGTCAAAAGTTCTTCTATAAGGGCTACTATATCTTCAACATCCTCTGCCTTTAAAACCACGCCTTCTTCTAAAAGGAATTCTGCGTTCTTTGCCTCCTGGCCTGGTATAGGGTTGACGATTATCATAGGAAGTGATTTTGCAAGCGCCTCTGAAGTAGTAATCCCGCCTGGTTTTGTCACAATCAGGTGTGATATCTCCATAAGTTCATCTATATTATCTACATAACCATAGACAAGGCATCTCTTTTTGTAATGTTTGGAGCGACGTTGAATATATTTATATAACCTTTTGTTAATCCCTGTTACCACAATTAGTTGAAGCTCTAAACTGGTATCTTCTAATGTCTCCACTACTTCTTCAATAGGGCCTATCCCTTGGCTTCCGCCCATTATTAAAACAGTTGGCACCTGAGAATCTAGATTTAATCTCTGGATTATTTTGTCCCTATCCAAAGGTCTCTCAAAGCTAATATTTATGGGTATTCCAAAAACGCAAATCTTTTCCAATGGGACACCATTTCTTGAGAGACGAATTCGGGTCTTTTCTGAAGGGACGATATAGTAATCCACATTATCGAATATCCAGTAAGAGTGAGGGGCATGGTCAGTAAGCACACCAAAGAGAGGCACATTGAGGTTGAAGCTCTTTTTATAATCTGCAACCATACCACAGGGAAATGCCTGTGTGCAGACAATTGCATTGGGTTTAAAGTCATCGAGGAGAATCTTTAGTTTGGCTGAATTATATCTGTGTATCAGGTTCCTCAATCGTTGAACGCTCTTTAATACTTTCGGATTGTCATAAAGATATTCCCATACCTCGGGGGTGTTTCTAATTACCCCAAGGTAGGTCCGGTTTATAATCCTTTCAAGTATTGGATTAGTGTAGCTGAAGGCATTTATATTGAGGGTTTCTATACCTGGTGAAAGGGCCTTGAGAGCATTTTCAATAGAGAGGCTCGCTTGGTAGTGTCCTGAATTGAATGTGATGTACATCAATAGGACTTTAATCTTTTGCATTATGCTCTGTCAAATAAATAAAGATATGATTACACAGATTAAGAATTAGATTACACAGATTAGTTTTTATAGGTAATCTGTGTAATCTGTTTTTAAAATCTGTGTAATCATAAAATAGACTTTTTTAGAAATCTCTCTATTCTAACGAGGGCCTCTTTTAGGTTCTCAAGGCTGGAGGCATATGAGATACGTATGTATTCTCTGCCGACCTTGCCGAATGCCAAGCCTGGGACAACCGCCACCTTCTGGGTCTTTAACAACCTTTCAGCGAAACTTATAGAGTCATAGCCTGTATTTTTAATGGATGGGAATACATAGAAAGCCCCGTCTGGCAAAATGCATTCAAGGCCCATTTCATTTAGTCTATCCACAACAAAGTCGCGCCGAATCCTGTATTGCTTCTTCATTGACAACACTGAAGATTCCCCATTCTTCAAAGCCTCGCAAGCAGCAATCTGTGACATAATAGGTGCGCAAAGCATTGTGTATTGATGAATCTTTGTCATAGCGGAGATAACCTCTTTTGGCCCGCAAGCAAACCCTATCCTCCACCCTGTCATTGCAAAGGCCTTGGAAAAACCATTCAAATAGATGGTTCTGGATTTCATGCCTTTAAATTGGGCTATTGGGGTATGAATAAAATTGTAAGTGAGGTCTCCATAGATTTCATCACTTATTACAATGAGGTTGTGCTTAATAGCTATCTTACAAATCTCAGAAAGCTCTCGCTTTGAATAAGAAGCCCCTGTAGGATTTGAAGGATAGTTTAATATCAAGGCCTTTACATCTTTTGAACAAGCAGACCTTAACAATTTGGGTGTTAATTTAAAATTATTCTCCTGTTTGGTTTCAATTATTATCGGCCTTGCACCAGCAAGAAAAGAAACTGGGCCATATGATACATAGGAAGGCTGAGGGATCAATATCTTGTCGTTTGGGTCTATGATTGAGCGCAATGCCAGGTCTAAACCTTCACTTGTACCGACCGTAATTAAAATCTCTTCCTCGGGGTCGTATTCTAAAGAATATTTATGGCGAAGATACCTGGAGATTTGATAACGCAATTGGTAAAGACCCTTATTAGAGGTATAAGAGGTATAACCTTTCTCAAGGGAATAGATAGCGGATTCGCAGATTCCCCAGGGGGTTGTAAAATCAGGCTCGCCAACGCCTAAAGAGATTACATCCTTCATACCTATGACGAGGTCAAAAAATTTCCTTATACCTGACGGCGGTATCTTTTCTGCACGTTTAGAAATCTTCATAAGGTTATAGCCATCCTTTTGTTCTTCTCTTCCTTCTTCAATATATCCCCATCCTCTTTGTATTTCTTTAATAGAAAATGGGTAACTGTACCTTTTACATTTTCAAGGGTAGATAACTTTTCAGCAACAAAATTACTGACTGTGTGTATATCCTTCCCTTCCACAACCAACAAAAGGTCATACGTGCCTGATAATAGATAGCAGCTTGTGACTTCAGGAAATCTATAGACCCTTTCAGCAATCCTGTCAAAACCTGTCCCTCTCTGAGGGGTTACCCTTACTTCTATAATTGCCCTGACGTCCTTTTGCTCATCTTTGATAAGCTCCTTATTCAATACAGTCTTGTATTTCAATATTACCCCTTCCTTTTCATATCTCTTAATCGCTGTCTTTACTTTTGCTGCTTTCTTACCTGTAAGCCTTGCAATCTCTTCCGGAGTAGTTCGCGCATCTCTTTCTAATATCTCGAGTATCTCGTCCATTTTTGCCTCCCTAGATTATTCAATTATCGCCAATACCTCGCCCACCTTTACGCTCTCTCCTTCTTTAAATCTAATCTCTTTCAGTTTGCCTGTTGAAGGGGAGGGCAGATTAAAAGTTGCCTTATCTGTTGCCAACTCTACCAAGTCCTCTCCTTCTTTGACATTATCGCCAACTCTACGATGCCAAAATGAGACCATAGCCTGATTTATGCCCTCTGCTAATTCAGGAAGAACTATCTCTGCCATAATACCCTCCTCAAATGAAGACATCACTTAGCGAGCCCTTCTGGGCGAGCTAAGTGATATGTCTGAATTTGACCCTTGACATTTTTTGAGCCATTTACGCTGAAAAATGTCAAGGGTTCAATTCGCACAGTGACTTACTCGCACCTGTTGGGTGCTCGTAAGTCACGTGCTCATTGAACTCCTGACAAAAGGACCAGAGGCTACTCTTGTAAATCCTATTTTTTTAGCAATCTCTGAATATTTTTCAAACTGGCTTGGTTCAATAAATTCTTGAACTTCTAAATTTTTGTAACCTGGCCTCAAGTACTGGCCAATTGTTATTATATCACAACCTGCTCCCCTGAGCGCCTCCATAACCTCAATAACTTCATCAGGTCCTTCGCCTAATCCAACCATTATCCCGCTCTTTAAAACAATTCTATTGTTGAAAGAGCGGGCAGTTTTTAAAACAGATAAAGACCTGGCATAATCCGCCTGCGGTCGAACTATTGGATATAATCTAGGGACAGTCTCAATATTGTGGGAAAAAATGTCTGGCTCAACATATAAAACTTTTCTTATTGATTCAGAATCAGCTTTAAAATCTGGAACAAGCACCTCTATAATAATCTTGGGAAGGCTTCTTAAGGACTTGATACAATTTGCAAAATGCGTAGCGCCGCCATCTTCTAAATCATCTCTTGTTACAGAGGTTATAACTATATGAGTCAATCCCAATGCAAAAACAGCCTTTTTTATACTATTGGGCTCCTCAGGATCTGGCTCTTCAAGACCATAACCCGTCCAACCTACGCGGTTGAACAAAGGTTTGTTCAACCGTTTGTTCAACCGCGTAGGTTGAATATCCGGTTCAAGGTCTATATTGAATTCTTTACTCGGAACTGCACAAAATCTACATTCTCTAGTACAGTGTTCACCAAGTATTAAAAAAGTCGCTTTCTTTTGCGAAAAACAATCGTAGATATTTGGACAGCGCGCACTCTGACAGACTGTATTCAATTTGAGATCTGCCAAAATCGCCTTTGTTTCCTTAAACTCACGACTCTCTTTTATAGTTTTTTTAAGCCAAGGTGGAAATGAATTCTTTTGTAAAAGTGAATCCATACATCTCTTCAAAGACTCTGACTAAAATATCTTTTGCCAATTTTAGATCTATTTTAGTTCTTAACTCTTCTTTCAATGAAGTCATCTTGAGCCCATTTATGCCACATGGATTGATCAAAGAAAATCCTTCAAGGTCATTATCTATATTTGTAGCCATCCCATGATATGTAATCCATCTTTTAATGCCTATACCTATTGATGCAATCTTTTTATTGCCAACCCATACCCCTGTCAGATTTTCAATTCTATATCCATCAATTTTAAAATACTTCAAAAATTTTATACAGACTTCTTCTAAGAGCCTTAAAAATTTGTGAATCTGTCTCGCCCGGTGTTCAAGATAAATTATAGGGTATAATAAAACTTGCCCAGGTGAGTGATAAGTCACGTCTCCGCCTCTATCAATATCATAAACTGAGATACCCCTTTGTCTCAATTCTTCTTCTGTGCAAAGGATATTTTTTCTGGAACCAAGCCTTCCGACCGTAATAGTAGGGGGGTGCTCTGCTAATAAAAGATAATTTTCAGAGATACCATTAGCAACCTCCTCAACCCTCTTTTTTTGAAACTCGTATGCCTCTAAATATTCAATCAAACCTAAATCAATTATATTCATATCGTATGTATCCCCTTCCCATGCACCATCTCGGCTACTTCTCCTATAATCTCGCTAAAGGTTGGATGCGCATGGATAACTGAAGCCATCCTTTCAGATGTAATGCCAATTTCTATTCCAAGACACATCTCACCAATTATATCTGTTGCATGAGGCCCTATAATCTGGCAACCCAAAACTTTATCAGAACTTTTCTCAACAACCAATTTTATAAAGCCCTCTGTTTCGCCCAGGATATGGGACTTCCCAAGGCTTTGAAATCTGAATTTTCGAATCTCTACTGAAATGGAACTGGCTTCTGCTTTCTTTTGAGTAAGGCCAATACTTGCAATCTCTGGCTTTGTGTAGATACAATTCGGGATTGCATTATAATTGACCTTAAAACCTTTCCCGAAGAGATTCTCAGCTACTGCTATGCCTTCCTTTGAAGCTACATGGGCTAATAAATTCCTTCCAATCACGTCTCCTGCAGCGAATATCCCGTCTAAATTTGTCCTATAATCTTCGTCAACAGCAATAAAACCCTTATTCAATTTTATCCCTAATTTCTCCAGGCCCAGAGCCGAAGTTGCAGGACTTCTTCCAACACAGATTAAAGTCTTTTCAGAAGCTAATTCTGTCTTTGTTGCTGTCCTTCCTAAAAATATCTCTATCCCTCTCTTTCTAAATGAAACCTCAAGGACCCTTGCAATCTCTGTATCTTCTGTAGGCAAAAGCTGGTTCATCATCTCTACAATCGTTACCTTTGAGCCTAAAAGATTAAACAGGCTGGCAAATTCGCAACCAATAACACCTCCACCTATAATTATCAGACTCTTAGGAACCTTATCCAACTCCAGCAATTCTGTGCTTGAGAGAATATTTCTCTTATCAAATGGAAGGCTTTTTATCTCTGCTGGCATTGAACCAGCAGCAATCAGGCAATATTTTGCTTCTATAATATCTTTACCCACCTTCACAGAATTTTTCTCTATGAGTTCAGCGTTGCCAAATCTGACCTCAACCTTTCTCTGTCTTAAAAGAAATTCTATCCCGGATCGGAGTCTATCTACCACCTCTTTTTTTCTCTTTTGCATCTTTTCAAAGTCAGGCCTTACATTATCCACTAAAATTCCGAAATTATCCAAACTTTTTGAGATGTCAAAAAGCCCTGCTGAAAAGATTAGAGCCTTGGTTGGTATACAGCCGTAATTTAGGCAGGTGCCGCCGAGCTTGTCTTTTTCTATAATACAGGCCTTTGCGCCCAGCTGTGCAGTCCTTATGCCTGCTACATATCCGCAGGGCCCTGAGCCGATTATTTCGAGATCATATTTAGACATTTACGTATCTCTTTTGCAGAAGCCTTAAATGCATCCATCTCTTCTTCACTAAGTTCAATTTCTATTATCTCTTCTACGCCTCTTCTACCAAGTCTTACAGGAACACCAATACATATGTCTTTAAGGTTATATTCTCCATTCAAATATACAGAGGCGCATACAATCTCTCTTGTGTCATTTAAGATTGCTTCTAACATTTTTAGAACTGCTGCAGAAGGGGCAAATGAGGCACTGCCAGTTCCTATTCTGGAAACAATATCACCACCCCTTAACCTAGTCTTTTTTAAAATCTGACTGAATATATCTTCTGATATCTTGTCCATATTTAAAGGCACCATAGAGTCTCCGTGGCTGCCCAAGACAAATGCCTCATTTATATCAACATTTCTTCCTAATTCCTCTTCAGAAATATTCACAAATCTCGCAACATCTAATAGCCCTGAGCACCCCATTACCCTTTGAGAATGAAGATCAAGGGTCTTTATAGCTAGATAGGTCATTACATCTAAAGGGTTTGTAACTACTATAATTAGGGAGCCTGGAGAAAAGCGTTTTATCTGAGAGCAAACCCGCCTGATAATCTCAGAATTTTTATTTAACAAACCTTCGCGGCTCATCCCTGGCCTTCTTGGAAAACCCGCTGTAATTATAATGACATCTGAATCTCTTATCTTTTCATAATTCCCTGTACCAAGAATCTTCCTTTTGTAACCAAGAATTGGCCCTGCATCTTGAATATCTAAGGCCTTTCCAATGGCAAGGCCCTCTACTGCATCCAGAAGCACAACATCCCCTAAACCTGCCTCTATGACCCTTGAAGCCACCATTGAGCCTACGTTTCCGGCACCGATAACACTAATCTTTTTAGCCATCTTATAATTGCTAAATTGTAAAATTGTTATATTGCTGTCAACAATTTATCAATTTAACAATTTAACATTTTAACCTTGCAATAACCGCATCTGCCATCTCTTTCGTCCCAACTGCTGTAGGGTCATCCCTGTCCTTCTTCAAATCATATGTTACAAACCTGCCTTCTTTTATAACCTCTTGCACTGCTTTCTCCAATCTTTCAGCCGCTCCTTCTTCTCTTAAATACCTCAACATCAAAACCCCTGATAATATCATCGCAGTTGGATTCACTTTGTTTAAACCTCTATACTTAGGTGCGCTTCCGTGAACAGGCTCAAATAAGGCAATGCCATCTCCTATGTTTGCCCCCGGCGCTAATCCAAGGCCGCCTATAAGTCCTGCGCAGAGGTCTGATACAATATCTCCGTATAGATTAGGAAGCACAAGCACATCAAAATGTTCGGGTGCTTTGACTAACTGCATACAGAGATTGTCTATCAACATATCTTCAAAACTTATAATCCCTTCGTATTCTTTTGCAATTTCTCGGGCAGTCCTTAAAAAGAGGCCGTCTGTATCTTTCATAATATTTGCCTTGTGAACTGCAGTGACCTTCTTCCTTTTATTCTTTATTGCATAGTCGAACGCAAAATGGATAATTCTATTAGAAGCAAAATGGGAGATGGGTTTAATTGCAATAGAAGAGTCTTGCCTGACCCCTACCCCGCTTAGATTTTCTATGAATTTAATAATCTCAAGGGTGTTTTTCAATCCCTCTTTAAATTCTATGCCGGCATAGAGGTCTTCTGAATTCTCTCTTATTACAATAATGTCCACCTTTGAGTAATGAGACCTCACGCCCTCATATAGTCTACAGGGTCTGACGCAGGCAAACAGGTCTAATTCCTTTCTCAATTGAACATTGACAGAACGAAACCCGCCGCCGATCGGCGTAATTATAGGCCCCTTCAAGGCAACCTTGTTTTTTAAGATTAGATCTAAAACCTTTGCTGGAAGCGGCATGCCAGATTCTCTGATTGCCTCTTCGCCTGCTTTTACCTCTTCCCATTCTATCTTTACTCCACAGGCTTCAATGCAGCTCCTGGCAGCCAGGCTCACCTCAGGCCCAATTCCATCTCCAGGGATAAGAGTAACCCTATGAACCAATGTTAAACCTCATCTTATTTTTCTTTAGATAATTTACTATCCCGCCCGACCTCATAAGTTCTCTCATAAATTCAGGCAAAGCCTTTATGGACAATTCAAAGCCCTCTGTCTGATCTTTCAAAATACCTTTATCGAGGTCAACTTCTATCCTGTCCCCTTCTTTAATTTAGGTCTGCCTCTGATAGAATGCGATACAGATAAGATTAAAGAAGGGGACAG
>JBBIOC010000027.1:12550-14153 GCA_037443585.1 Candidatus Omnitrophota bacterium | reverse complement strand
ATGTTTAATATTATTAAAGCAGCTGAGGCAGGAGAAAAAGGGGAGCCTGGGGAGTATAGGGATTATAGGTTAATATTATGAAGAAGAAATTGATGTTTGCAATTTTGATGGTGTTGGTGTTAGCGGGTAGTTCTGAGGGTAGAGAAGCTACGTTACCTGCAAAAGGTTCTATTAGTGTGAGCATTGCCAAATTGACTAAAAAATTGGATGGGGAATATTTGGTTTCTACGGGCGTTCCTTTTGGTGTGGGTCAGTTAAAATCGGATAAAGATGTTGCGTTTTTTGATGGAGAAAAAGAAATCCCCATAGCAACTAAGGTTCTCGCGAAGTGGCCATATGATGATTCAATCAGGTCTGTTCTGGTTCAGTTCAAAATTAAGTTAAACGATTCTTCTGTATATAAGCCATTGACAATGAAGTGGGGTGAGCCCAGAACCACCAAAGATATTGTCCTTACAAAGGTTGATTGGGAATTGCCAGAGGCGTTTATTTTGTTGCCAGCAAAGTGGCTATGTGATTCTGAGGTTATTGGTGAACAAGTGCCTGTTGAGGAGAATATTTTTACAGAGTATGATAAAAAACTTTCTAGGGCTTATCCTGCAAGAAGGGATGAGGCCTTAAAAAAGGATGTGCGAAGCGAATTTTATTATGACACTGCCCATACATTTTATCAGATTTATGTGCGAACAGGCGAGCCAGAGTATTTTGTCTCTGCCAGAAAAGAAGCGGTTAAGTATCGCGATACAGAAGTCATAAAAGAAGGCCCTGAAAAAGGGAACACTAAGCACAAGAACTCAAGATACATCTATGTCCAGGCAATGGCGGATGATTATCTTCTGACAGGGGATGAGAGGTCCCTGGAGATCGCCGGCTTCATGGCAGAGCATCTAAAAAATAAATACGACCCTAAAAAGGCATTTTTTCCAAAGGCTGCAACTCGTTTTTGGACTGAACGCGAATTCTAATTCCCCTTTTTAGGCATACTTACTTATTATGAATTGACTGGTGATAAGGAGTATCTAAAAATAGCTTCTGAATATATGGAGAATTTATATAGAACCCAGGAGCAATGGCCTGAAAGAGGTGGATTTATTCATAATCTCTATTCTCATGACCCGGAAGAAGGTGCAAGAAAAGATGAATATGGCGGATCTCCATTTATGACAGGTTTACTTTTAGAACCAATAATTGAATATCACAGATTAACCGGAAGTGAGACAGCAAAAAATTCTATATTTATGGCATTGGACTGGCTTATAAAAGAGGGGCTTGCAAAAAATGGAGATGGTTTTTATTATACAACTGCCGATGCCCAGAAAGGTGAAGGGGGTCATCCTGACTTAAATCTATCAATAGCGCATGCCTTTGGATACGGGTATAAAATCAGTGATTATAAAAGAACAGATTATTTAGAGGTTGGGCAGAAGGTTTTTGAGCGAGGAGTAAAAAGCGCATATCTTGGAGATAGAAAACATTTTAATCAAAATTTTCGTTCAAGCGGGCACTTTTTAGCATACATTTCTAAAAGGCAGGCAGTTCAAAAAGATGTTGCTGCAGCAACCGGAGGTATTAGTGAGGATACTTTATTCTATGATGGATTTGA
>JBBIOC010000027.1:5121-12540 GCA_037443585.1 Candidatus Omnitrophota bacterium | reverse complement strand
GGGCACTGGAATAATTCCTCTAAAGGTACAGATTTTTCAAAAGAGAAGTCCACTGCTTATTCAGGCTATTTTTCATTGAAGATTCAAAGCAAATTTGAAAATTCAAATCTTTCTTTAGGGATAAATTTAGAAAACTGGGATATTGAGAAATATCCTCTGCTGAAATTCGCATATAAAATTCCAGAAGGCGTGCCGGTAGGACTTTGTTTTGAGACCAGTTATGATGATTGGGTTTATTTAGGAGGGACAGGGACCTACGATAAAGGTGAATTCGCAGCAAATAATAAATATAATCTAATAGATGATGGCGATTGGCATGAGATTACCATTGATGTAAAGGAAGGCATAAGAGGTATTCTGCCGCGAGTCAAAGTGCTAAAGGAATTTCAGTTTTTGACTTCTAAGAATGCAAAGGCAGGGGATGTATTCTGGATTGATGAATTTAAGATTATGAGGTAGGGGTATGAAGAAAAATTATTTCAAGGTATGGTTGATTATAGCATTGACAGGAATTGTATATATCCCGACTTTTGTATGGATGTGGGGGAGGTGGTTTGCAAAGGATTCATACTATTCTCATGGGATTTTGATACCTATTGTCTCTTTGTTTTTGGTGTGGTCTAAGAGAGAAGAGTTAAAAAGAATTTCTACTCAGCCAGCAGGTTGGGGTTTGTGGCTGATTATTGGGGCATTGATAATTCATTTAGGAAGTGCGTGGATGAGGGTCTATTTTGTATCTGGGATTTCTCTCATTATTTTAATTATGGGCCTTATCTTATATTTTTTAGGGCATGGATATTTGAAGAGCTTACTTTTTTCTATTTTATTTCTAATCTTTATGGTGCCAATGCCACTTGTGGTGATTGCAAATTTAAGTTTAAAGATGAAGTTGTTTGCAACACAGGTTTCGACAATAATACTCAAAAGAATAGGCATCCCTGCGATAAGGGATGGCAGCACTATCAGGATGCTCCATTCTTTTTTAGAGGTAGGGGACCCTTGTAGTGGACTTAGGTCCTTGATTTCTCTTTTAGCGCTGGGGGCGCTATTTGCATATTTCTTTGACCGCCAAAACGCAAAATTCCGCCAAAACGCCAAAAGGGTTATCTTTTTCTTATCCGCTGTGCCCATTGCAATTCTTGCTAATATCTTCAGGATTGTGCTTCTGGCTTCGGTCACAGAGATTTATGGGACGAAGGTAGCAATGGGTTTCTTTCATGATTTTTCAGGGTTTTTGTTGTTCGGGGTTGCCCTGTTGAGTTTATTGATTGTTCGTAAGGTGCTTGAATGAACAAAGGCTATATTTTAATAGTAGTCTTGCTTGCATCTGGTGGAATTTTCTCGGGCTTTTTGTATTATAGGCAGATGCTTCCTGTGGATAAGGTGGATATTTCAGTCTTCCCAAAAGAATTAGGTGAATGGAAAAGCGAAGATATTTATCTTGATGAACGCACCTATGATGTGCTTGAGACGAGGAATGTTCTGGCGAGAAATTATAAAAGCAGCAGAGGCAATGTTTATTTCTTTATAGTATTTTCTGAGACAAACAGAAAGGTCTCGCATCCCCCAGAGGTATGTTATGAAGGAGAGGGAACAGAGGTATCAGAAAAAGGTAGCTTTGCCCTGGATATGCCTGAGCTAAAAGAGCCCCTATCAATAAATAAATTTATTGCCCAGAAAGGCAATCAGAAAGAATTGGTTTTTTACTGGTACAAGGCAGGTGATAAGTTCACTTCAAATTATTTAAAACAGCAGGTGAGGATAATGCTGGGACAGTTAGTTGGGAAGAGGATGAGCGGGGCATTGATTAGAATTTCAGTTCCATTAATAGATAATAATGAGTCAAAAGCATTCGAGACCTTTAGAGAATTTTCTTCATCAGCCGTACCTTTGATTTTGAAATCCCTACCTTAAAATTTTTTTCAAAAAATGTCTAAAATTTTCAACAAAAATAAAATACTGACCCTCTAAGAAAATCTCCGAATGTCTTAGACATACCCGGACAGATTGAAAAAATTTCACACATCTATTTTTATAATCCCTTTAAATTAAAGAAGTTGTAAATACAAACTAATTGCTATCTAAAAGTTGGCACGGAAAATGCTAATTATTATATATGAATATGAGTAAGCTATTAATCCGTTCAATTGAATTCGTAAGAGACCTTGGTTTTGAGTGGCACATATTTAAAAGTGTGTGGCGATTTAACCATCCACGCAATCCGCACAAATTGAAAAGAGATGTGGGATTTGCAAAGCGAGCAGTCGCATTAGGGATTTTTTTATTCTTTGTTTTAATCCTCCTTAAGGTAGTCTTTGCAGAAGGTAATTTTGATATGAGTCCAAATGCTGGAGCCCATGCACCTGAGCCAGCCAGTTTTATGCTGGTGGGTGGCGGACTTTTAGGAATGCTCGTGCGTTTCGCAAGGAGAAGGTTTCAGGAATTTAAGAGGATTATGGATATTTTATTCTCTGGGATAGGGTTATTAGTTAGTTCCCCTATTTTAATCCTTTCAGGTCTTGCAATAAAGCTCACTTCACCCGGCCCTATGTTTTTTAAACAGGAAAGGGTTGGGAAAGACGGGATAATCTTTAATATGTTCAAGTTAAGGACGATGGCGATGGATGCAGAAAAATGGACAGGCCCTGTCTGGGCACAAGAGAGAGACCCGCGAGTGACTCTGGTGGGCAGACTTTTGAGAAAGGCCCATATCGATGAAATCCCGCAACTTATAAACGTCCTAAAAGGGGAGATGTCAATCGTTGGCCCAAGACCAGAGAGACCTGTTTTTGTTATAGATTTAATGGGAAGGATAAAGGATTACAAAAAGAGGCTTAAGGTTAAGCCTGGAATCACTGGACTTGCGCAGGTCTGGCATAAATACGATGAGACCATTGAGGATGTGAAGAAGAAGATAAAATACGATTTGCTTTACATCCGTGAGATGTGTCTTATGGTGGATTTGCGGATTATGGCGAGGACGGTGTTTGTAGTATTAACTGGCAGAGGCGCAAGATAAAAAAGGAGGGTAAGATGAAGAAGGGATTGGTATGTATTGTAGGTATAATGGTTTTTTTGGGTGGGATGATGCTTAACAAAGCCGAAGCAGCATTTTTTGAAATTACAAACCCTATATTTGGCGGTGTAACTTATTCGCCCGATTCTAATCAAGCTGGACAACCCACAACAACAGTAAGTGTTGGTCCTTCGGGTTCGGTTTCAATTGGAATGCCTACAGCAGAAAGCGGTTCTCAGCCAATAGGTATCTACGGTGTTGGAGTTCCTCTTGCACCATTAGGCGCTGCTCCGGGATATAACCTAGCTTTTGATATAAATTTTGCTACTTATGATGCATCTGATTTTGATGCATTCAAAGCAGTTATTACACAAGGGGGTTATATTTGGAGTGGTGGGTCTTTAATAGGTGGTTTTTCTTGGGGAGGCGCTGATTGGCCCGGCATCGAGTTCAATGTCGACGGTTGGGATACGCAATCTACAGTTATGGTTAGTCCTGCACTTGATTATTATGTAAATGTTGTGATATCCACAAGTATTGATACGGATTATCCTTCTTGGGGAACTTTTAGCGATTTTTCAATACAAGCAATTCCTGAACCAACAAGTATACTTTTATTAAGTATCGGTTTATTAGGCGCGATTGGCGCAGTGAGATTGAAAAAGAAGAGGAGTTAAAAGAGATAAAAGTAATTTAAAAGCAGGACTTTGTTAAAAATTAGGATTCACGCAGATTTATGTAACATTCTGGTTTTACAGAGGTTATATCTGCGTGTATCAAAAAAACTTGAGTTTTTAGGAGCCCATCTGCGTGTATCCAGATAAAGCAACGCATCGAATCTTTGTAATTTATTGCTGTATAAGACCTTATGAATACTTAAAGAACAAAATAAGGCTGAAATTTAACATAGTTAACATAGTACTGTAAAAGGTTATGGTTACGTATAAAAAGTATTGTTTAAAAAGGAAGACAAAGGAGCTTTTTATTTTCCTGCTTAAATTTGATTTATGAAAAGATTTTATTTATTGGGTTTTGTTTGTATTTTGTCGGTTTTTATTTCAGGCTGTCTTGAAGGCGGCGGCGGGGGTGGAGGAGGCGGCCCTTCTGGTAGTTTTGGTTTTTTAAGTGATAGTGGCGGAGATAGTTCTAATATTGTATATATAGCTGCTTTGGATAGCAATAGCGAAGAACCAATGTTTTTATCATCTGATGAACCTGTAGATGTGGAAGACCTTGAGTCGGACACATTGGCTCTATCTTTAAGTATTGATAGCGAAGAGCCTTTAGGTTCTGAGAGTCCAGAACCGAGCAGTTTGGCTTTGTTGGGAAGTGGGCTTTTGGCTATTCTTGGATATAGGAAGCTTCACCGCCAAAGCGCCAAAACCCGCTAAAACGCAAAAGGCTGCTGAGCGTCAAATTTTTTATATTAGGGGGGCGATTTAAACATATATTTTTAAAAGTTTTTAGGTAGAGGTTGCTTGATGTGAGAGTTAGATTCAGAAATTTTTTAATTGACTTTATAAAGGGGATATGCTAACTTGACTGACAGTCATTTTTTCTTGACTGTCAGTCAAGTCTCCGACGAGCCCACCTTTTTAATCTTTAGGAAAGTATAAAAACTTTATATTTATGATTACACAGATTAAAAGGCGTAGATTACACAGATTTTCTTATCAAAGTCCTAATCTGTGTAATCTGATTTTAAAATCTGTGTAATCTTTTTTAAAAATGGAAAAAGACCAGAAGCCGAATCTAATTGGTAGCGTTTGGAAGATGTCAGCGGAGAATCTTAAAAGAGAGCCTTTAATCTTTCTCCCATTTCTCATTTCAGGCTCAGTCAAACTGCTTTTCTTACTTTTCATTTTCCTTGCACCTATGGACCCATTTTCAATTTTCTTAGGCCCTCCGATAAGAAGGCTTTGGGGTGAGAGGTTCTTGCACTACCCATTCAATTTTCTATTAACCCATCAGCTTTTTCACCCTACACAGATTATTATTTATATAATCTTAGATGGTTTTTTAACTGGCATAGCTGTCTGGCTTATATTTCAAGCCTTTGGAAATAAAAAGGTAATATTTAAGGATGGGTTGAAAAAGGCATTTTCTAAATATCTTACACTTACCGCAATAGTATTAATAATATTTTTCATTTCAGAGCTTATATTTAGAGGTGAGAGGTATGCTTTAGCTAAATTCTTATTAAAGACAAAAATTGTTCAGCCATTGATTAAACAAGGAATATTGGATGAGGTAATGCTTATAATAAATTTTCTCTTCGTAATACTTGCAGAGACCTTGCTTGCCTTTGCGATTCCCGCAGCTATTATAGAAAATAAGAGGCTTTTCAGGGCTATACGCAGGAGTTTTTCTATTCTAAAGACCTTGTTTTTCCAAACGTTTGTCCTTGTCCTTGTTCCGACCATTTTGTATCTGCCTGTATCATTATTAAAGAATAATCTTCCACAACTTATGGAGAAGACCTTTCCTGAAATTACGCTGGTAGTGCTAATATCAGGCATACTGATTGCTATGTGTATAGATTGTCTTGTGACTTCGTCGGTGACTGTGTTGTTTTTGGTGAAGAAAGGGATTGAGCGTGAGAGTATTCCCTAAAAAAATATTTGATATTTTGGCGGTTATAGTTTTGTGCCTGGTCTTATCAAGCTGCAGTAAAGAATACAATGCGGAACGTGCGCTATGGAAGGCAGGAAGGCACGCGAGGGATATAGCAAAAAATCCTGATGCCATACCCCCTTCAGAATATAATAGGACAATTGAGGAATATAAAACAATAATTAATAAATTCTCAGGCTTGGGCATAGAAAGAGACGCCAGGTTTGGATTAGGCCAGTTTTATATCTTAAAGAAGGACTATGAGGCAGCAAGAAGGGAATTTAAGGAAATCTTCAGGCTCTATCCAGAGGAAAAGGGCCTTTTGGCCTCAGCACAATTTGCTTTAGGAAATTCTTATGAAAAAGAGGGCGTGTGGGAGCAGGCGCTTATTGAATACAGAAAACTCATCGAAGACTTTCCAAATAGCAATTTAGCATTGCAGATGCCGATTTATATTGCAGGATATTATGAGAAACAAAGGGAGGAGGCTGCCAGAGAAAAGGCATTTAGAGATGCAGTTCAATATTATCAAAGAATTGCCTCTGAAAATCCAAAGACAGAACTCGGTTATTCCGCAGAAAACCTGATTGTATTCTCTTATTTAAAATTGGGCGATTGGGAAAAGGCAGTAGAGGCGCTTGAGACATTGGTGATAGATTATCCTAAATCCAGAGCTGTTGCACAGAATTTAAAATTAGCCTCAGATATTTGCATTAAGAAATTGGATTCGCCAGAGAAGACTGTAAGCATTTATGAGAGATTTATATCAGAGAATCCGAATCACCCTTTGTCAGATAAGATAAAAGAGCGCATAGAGGTTCTTAAACAAGGAGCCAAAGATGTTATTAAATAAACTAAACAGATTTTCTCAGTTGTCTGAAATAATCCAGAATATGGAACACTGTAATGATTTGAAAGGCATGTTAGCTATTTCTCTGGACAGGGCATTGAAGGTGCTATCTTCTGAAAGGGGTTCTATATTTATGGTCGGGGAGAATGACCAGGAGATGTATCTAAAGCTCTCATATGGCTTGGAGCCGCCGCTTGGGGAGATTAGAAAGAGATTAGGGGAAGGCGTGGTTGGGATGGTTGCAAAGGAGAGAAAGCCTGTTTTGATAAAAGACATAAGAAAGGATGTTAGGTTTAAGCCAAATGGCTCATCCCATAATTATAAGAGCAATTCGTTCTTGTGCGTTCCTATTACTACTAAGGAGAAGCTCATAGGCGTTATTTCTATAACAGAGAAATCCTCAAATAAGCCTTATACAAATGAGGAGTTAGAATTTTTGACTGTCTTTTCAGAGCACATTGCCTTGAGGATAGAAAAGGAGCGGCTTTTGACTGAGAAGGCAGAACTGGAGAGGGAGCTGGATATCGCTAAGAGGTTTGCATCTTTAGGGAAGTTTGCTGGGGGCATTGCCCACGAGCTAAATAATCCTCTTGATGGGGCGATGAGGTTTGTAAATTTAGCCTTTGACAGTTCGGAAGGCAATGAAGTGGCAAGGGAGTATCTTTTAGAGGCAAAAATAGGCCTTGCCAGAATGGCAAATATAATAAGGAGTCTTTTGGAGCTTTCCAGGCAGAAGGCTACCACTACAAAATCTATTGATATAAATGAAAGCATAGAAAATGCACTCTCAAGCCTGAGATTTCAGGCAATCTATAATTCAGTGGAGATTATAAAAAATTTTGCTGAGGGGCTGCCTAAATTGAAAGATATGGGTATAGAGCAGGTCTTTGTGAATATATTTAAGAATGCCTTAGATGCAATGCCAACGGGCGGGAGGCTT
>JBBIOC010000027.1:0-5108 GCA_037443585.1 Candidatus Omnitrophota bacterium | reverse complement strand
CGCCTTAGAGGAAGGGTTTATAAGGGTAAGTATAATCGATTCGGGTTGCGGCATTCCAAAAGACAGGCTTGAAAGTATTTTCGAGCCATTCTTTACTACAAAGGAGATGGATAAAGGCATGGGTCTGGGCCTTGCAGTCTGTTATGAGATAGTGAAGCAGTATAATGGAAGGATAGAGGTGGAGAGCGAGTTAGGGAAGGGCTCCACTTTTAAGGTATATCTTCCCGGGGCACTTAACCTTTAATAACATAACCTAATCCTACATAATGGCAAACGATAATTATCGCATATTAGTTGTAGATGATGAGCCGCTGATTCGGAAGTCATTATATGAGATTCTACGGATAGAAGGATATATCGCCAATATGGCTGAAAATTTCGAAGAGGCCATTGAAAAGCTCAAGGCAAAGCCCTTTGATATTGTGATTGCAGATATGAAGATGCCAGGTGCGGATGGGATTGAGCTTTTAAAATTTACAAAGACAAATTTCCCTCATATCACAGTAGTTATAATTACAGCCTTCGGCAATATAGAGACTGCAGTTGAGGCAATGAGGCTCGGTGCATTTGATTATGTGACAAAGCCAATCAATGACAATGAGATAAAGATTATAATTCAGAGGATTAGAGAGCACAATAGATTATTAGAGGAGAATATCAATCTGCGGAAACGTTTGTCAGCAACATCGAGGGATAGGTTTTGCAATATTGTTGGACAGGACGAGAAGATGCAGAAGATTTATACAATGATAGAGGCAATAGCAAATACAAAGGCCACGGTCTTGTTAAGGGGCGAGAGTGGGACAGGCAAGAGGCTGGTTGCCCTGGCTATTCATTCAAATGACCAGTTGCGGAAGGACAGACCCTTTGTTGAGATTAGCTGTGGCGCCTTGCCCGAGACCTTGCTTGAGAGCGAGTTATTCGGCCATGTAAGGGGCGCATTTACAGGTGCGATAAAGGATAAATTGGGCCGCTTTGAATTGGCGGACACAGGGACGATTTTACTGGATGAGATAGATGCATTTTCACCTGCTCTGCAGGTAAAGCTTCTGCGTGTTCTGCAGGAGGGTGAATTTGAAAGGGTAGGCGATACAAAGACTATCAAGGTAAATGTCAGGATTATTGCTGCGACCAATCAGAATTTAGAAGAGTTGATAAAAAATGGCAGGTTCAGGGAGGACCTCTACTATAGGCTGAATGTGATATCCATTGATGTGCCGCCTTTGCGCGAGAGGAGGTCTGACATAAAATTGCTGGCTGAACACTTTTTACAAAAACATGCCCCATCTAATAGACAGAGGAAGATTAAAGGTCTAAATAAAGAGGTCTTAGAGATTCTGAAAGGATATCATTGGCCAGGTAATGTGAGAGAACTTGAAAATGTAATAGAGCGGGCAATCATAATGGCCAAAGGGGATGAAATTACAAAAGAGAACCTCCCAGAGGCATTGTGCAAAGACCACATGCTCAATAAATTATCCACAACAAATAATGATAAGACCTTGAAGGAGGTTTTGGCAGAACCTGAGAGGGAGATTATTTTGAGGATTTTGCAAGAAGTGAAGTGGAACAGAAAAAAAGCTGCTTCAAAACTCGGCATAAATAGGACTACCCTTTATAATAAGATGAAGAGATTTGGGATTTCCAAAGAGAAGGGCTATCGTGAGTTTATACATAAGGCATAATCTTTTTGATATTATTGAAATAGAAAAATGGCAGCTACTACAGAATAGATTTGCCCGTGCATTAGGCGTGACAATACAGACTGTTAATAGAGATGGCCAGAGTTTCTCCAGAATAAACACCCCTTCATACTTCTGTTCAGAGGTTATGTCTCGGTCTAAAGTGGTGAAAAAGTTATGTGAAGAATGCGCAACGAGGCTTGTTTGTAATATAAAGAAAGATGCGGATAGTAATGAGTATAGTTGTCTCTCTGGGTTATATATATATGGTATACCTTTACGGATAGACGATGAGGAATTGGCATATTTGATTGTAGGGCCTGTGCTTTTACATAAGCGCAGAGATGAGAGAGAATATAGGAAGTTTTCAGAGGAAGCGGAGGTGCCTTTAGATAAACTTATAGATGGGTTGCGGTTTATAAAGAGTTTTACATTTATAGGCATAAAATCTATATTGGAGTTGCTGGAGGATGTATCAAACCACATTATTCAGCTCAGCTATCAGAGAAAGAAGCTTGTGGAGAAGTATGGCGTCCCTCGGGAGGTTGATAAGGTGATTAAAGAGGTCTATTCCTCTGTTTATTTTGATGAATTGTTGGGGGCCTTGCTTGATTCAGCGCTTCATACAACAAAGGCGGATTCAGGTTCCATAATGCTGCTTGACCCTGACTCTGAGGAACTTTCCATAAAATTCTCACAAGGGTTAAAAGAGGAGATTGTAAAGACTACTCGGGTAGCGTTTGGAAAAGGCATCTCTGGCATAGTTGCTGAAGAGAGAAAACCCATTTTGGTTGATGATTCAATGGAAGATGCAAGGATAAGACGTTTGCTTAAAAGGCCTCAGCTTAAATCCTCAATAGTTTTTCCGCTGCAGATAAGAAACAGGATAATTGGAGTGGTTAATGTCAGCACAATGAAGGAGGATAGAAGGTTTACTCAGGAGACTGTAGATTTGCTAGGCCAACTTGTCCGATTATCAGGCGTTGCCTTATCCTGCTTTCCTTTAAGTAGAAGTATTGCGTAAGTTCCCGCCCATTATAATCCTTTGAAAACATTTGTCTTTGATTTTCCCCTGTGATAATATAATATGACCTTATTCAACCGCGTAGGTTGAACAAAGGTTGAACAAAAGGTTGGACCTTGAGATGGAGGGGAATTATGGATAGAAAGAAGATAGAACGGGCGGTTCGGATGATCCTGGAGGCTATTGGTGAAAACCCTGATAGGGAAGACTTAAAAAAGACACCTGAGCGGGTGGCTGAGATGTATGAGGAGGTCTTTAGCGGCCAGGGAGCCGACCCAAAGAAGGAATTAGAGGTTTTTTTAGCTGGAGACCACGATGAGATAGTGCTTCTAAAGGGCATACCCCTGTATTCGATCTGTGAGCACCATCTCTTACCATTTATTGGCAAGATTCATGTAGCTTACATCCCCAAAGGTAATAGGGTTACAGGCTTGAGCAAGCTTGTCAGGGTGGTTGAGATACTTTCAAAAAGGCTTCAGGTTCAGGAGAGATTGACTACTGATCTGGCTGAGGTATTGATGAAGAGGTTGAGGCCAAAGGGGGTATTAGTAATTGTTGAAGCAGAACACCTCTGTATGAGTATGAGAGGCGTGAAAAAACCAGGTATTATGACAATTACAAGTGCCGTGCGTGGGATTTTTAGAGAGAATTCAAAGACGAGAGCTGAGGCAATGTCTCTTATTAAATAAATGAGCACACAAGTTACGGAACGAAGTGAACGTAACTTGTTGTGCGAATTTACCCTTGACATTTTGTATAAGTAAATTTACATTAAAGCAATTTTACGATGAAAATGTCAAGGGTTAATTCAGACAATAATTTAGCGAGCACGTTATGGGCTCGCTAAATTATGTCTTCATTAAAATTATTAAAAAAAGATTAAAAAAGTTCTTGACAAGTTTAAATTAATATGATATACTTCTGCCCAAAATCAATTAAATTTGATAGGAGGCAAAAATGGGCAGAGTATATCAAAAGATTTTTTTAGTATCAGTTTTTGTGCTATTTTTATGTAATTCAGCCTTTGCAGAAGAACTGAAGATTGGCACAGTTGAGATTCACCCGTGGTTTCAGATTACAGAACAGTACGATAGCAATGTTTACATAGACTCTTCAGCAAAAGACGACTTTGTAACCACCCTCACCCCAGGCATTGCAATAGAATGGCCATTGCGTGACAATATCCTCAAAGCAGACTACCACGTTGATGTAATAAAATTCCAGGACCAGACCTCCCAGGATGCAAATAACCATTATTTTACAAGCCAGTTTGATATAAACTGGCGAGATATCAGCTTTTATATTAAAGAGGACTTTAGAAAAGTCTTCGAAAGACCAAGCCGTGAAGATGTTGCAAGGTTAAAGAGGGAGGATAACTTAGCTGGGATAGGCACAAGGATTGACCTCCAGAGGTTTGATTTAGAATTAGGTTATCAGAACTTTATTAGGGACTATAAGGCAGGGCCTGGCTTCGAGCGATTTGACAGGACTGAGGATATCTATTCAATTATTATGAGCCACAAGACCTTTCCAAAGACCTCCCTCCTTATGGAATATGACTTTGGACAGGTCAGGTATGACGAGCCAGACAACCCTGATTCAGATTATAACCAGCTGCTTGTAGGCGCAAAAGGAAAGCTCACAGCCAAATCAACAGGAACTATTAAGGTAGGTTATCAGGCAAGGGACTATACAAGAGAAGGAGAAAGTGACTATCGAAGCGGAGTAATCTATGCGGATATAGTTGAGCAGTTCACAGAAAGAGATGCCTTAAAGATTTCATTTTTGAGAACGCCATATGAATCCACCTATGCACCAAATAACTTTTATAAGATTGACAGAATTGCCGCAACCTTTGGCCATTACTTTAATAATAAGATAATGGGATTTTTGCTTGGTGATTATCAGATAAATAGCTATCCGAGAGAGACAACTGAAGGCACTGAGACAGCTAAAAGAAAGGACAATTACTGGTCTTTAGGCAGCGGTATTAGATATTATTTCAGAAAATGGGCGACTTTGACCTTAAGTTACGAACATATTGAACGAGATTCCAATCTTTCAATCTATGACTATAGAGAGAATCTTATAACCTTATCTGCAAGGGCCTACTTTTAAAATCAGACAGTGAAAGTTTTTAACTTACTTTTAATTTTATTAATATTATTTTCCTCCGCGGCCAGCTCCAGCGAATACCGCATAGAACCGGGGGATGTGCTGGTCATAACTGTCTATGAACAGCCTGACCTGACTACAAAGGTCAGGGTGACAACAAAGGGCGAGATAAGCTTCCCGCTTTTAGGAACCATCCAGGTCTCTGGCCTCACTGTAAACGAACTCCAGAAGAAACTCACTGAACTCTTGGAAAAGGACTATTTAGTAAATCCACAGGTCAATATATT
>JBBIOC010000026.1:7709-14353 GCA_037443585.1 Candidatus Omnitrophota bacterium | reverse complement strand
TCACAGATTAAAAGATACAGATGATCACAGATATCTGTGATCATCTGTGAAAACGTGATTTTAACACGAAATCTGCGATCATCTGTGCTTTATTTTTGCCAACTCCCTTTTAAGATATTCTACCCTCTTTACAGGCGTAGGGTCCACCCCATTTAGAATCGCAAGATAAAAGGACATAAAATCGCCTATGTAAATTAATGAAAAGAGCCTTGATAATAAATCCCCTCTATCTGCTTCCACATCCAATACCTCAACGTCTGATTTTTCAATAATCGTCTTTGTTATCTCTATTCTTTTTTTATTCCTTTTGTGGTCATCCCTGTCGTGAAGCATTATTACCTTAAAATCCTTGATTATTCTTTCTGGGAATTCCCATCCTACTATTTCATTGTGGTTCAGCTCAGGGAATATATGGCTTGAACTTAAATGCTTTGCATTCTCTGCAATCTGTGAGCGCCAGCGAATTGCAACTGCCTCTGTAGTATCGCTGGTTCCGTATATAACTGGGAATCTATTATGGAGTTTTATTGCGAGCTTTTTGGAAAGGTTCCTCTTCAAAGGGACATCAGGCCCAATAGTTGAATCCTTTAACCTTTTCAAATTCTCTTTTAAAAAAGAGACCTCTTTGTCTAAATCTTTTGCAATCCCAAGCCTTGAAAGGAATATAAGGATTGGGATAATCATATACATTATTGCAGACCTGGGTGGAAAACCAGAGGGTATCTCTATATGAAATATTTTAGAATTTTTAGCCATCTCTTTTAATCTTCCGCCTGAACTCACTGCAACAATCTTTGCACCCTTTTTAAAGGCCTCTTCAAAAGAAGAGATAGTCTCTTCTGTATTGCCAGAATAACTTGAAACAAAGACGAGTGAATTTCTGCCCACAAAATATGGAATGGTATAATTTCTATTGACAAGGATTGGCTGAGAAATTTTCTTTTGAAGATAGACCCTCAATATATCTGCTCCTATAGCAGAACCACCAAGGCCACAAAATACAATATTCTCAAAATCCTTTAAATTAGAAGGGGCCTTTAAAGAAGTTCCAATTCTATAAGCCCTCTCACACTCTTCATCAAATCTCAACAATAAATCCAGCATACAGGATTTATCTATGCTTCTTATAAGTTTTAGATTATCGAGGGAGCTTGGCATATATTTGTTATTTCGCGCGGAGGGCTTTCAGTTTTGGCGCTATGCTGTCAAGCGCCTTCCTTGCGAATTGTTCAACCTCTTTTCCTGTTGTAAATGTAAGTGCTTGCTGAGCCACACTTCTTGCCTCTTCAAGCTTTATAGACCTGATAACGTATTTGACCCCTGGAACTGCAACTGGACTCATGCTAAATTCATCCAAGCCCATGCCCAAAAGCAACAAAGCAAACTCAGGAACACCTGCCATCTCGCCACACATCCCCACCCATATATTTTCTTTATGGCCTGTCTCTATAATATTCTTAATTAGCCTGAGCACAGCAGGGTGAGTCGGCTCATAAAGATATGCAATCTTTTCGTTCACCCTGTCAACTGCAAGAGAATATTGTATGAGGTCATTAGTCCCTATGCTGAAGAAATCCACTTCCTTTGCCAGAAGGTCACAGGTGAGCGCTGCGGAGGGAATCTCAATCATAGCGCCGACCTCCATCTCTTCATTAAAAGCAATATTTTTAAACCGCAACTCGTGCCTTATTTCATCGAGGATTCTCAATGCCTGGCGCAACTCCTCTACGCCAGAGATCATAGGAAACATCACCTTCATATTTCCATAAGCGCTCGCCCTCAGTATAGCCCTCAGCTGCACCTTGAATATCTCAGGCCTTGCAAGACAAAATCTTATTGCGCGCCAGCCTAAATATGGGTTCATCTCATGCGGCACATCTAACTGAGACAAAAACTTATCCCCGCCTAAATCTAAGGTCCGCACAATCACTGGGGTTGGCTTCAACTTATCTGCCACCATTCTATAGGCCTCAAAATGCTCCTCTTCAGATGGAAGGTCTTTTCTATTCATATAAAAGAATTCTGTCCTGTAGAGGCCTATTCCTTCTGCGCCATGGGCTATGACTGAATCTACCTCTTCAGGTATTTCGATATTTGCTGATATAATAACAGTATGCCCATCTTCAGTCTGGGCGCTTAAATCCTTCAATGAGAAGAGCATCTTCTCGAACCTCTCGAATTCTGAGATTTTTTCTCTGTACTGCTTTAAGACCTTTGCATCAGGATTGATTAAAACAACCCCCTCATATCCATCTATTATCAAAAGGTCGCCGCTCTTTATCCTTTTAGTAGCAATCTCAAGCCCCACAACAGCAGGTATCTCTAAAGACTTTGCCATAATAGCTGTATGGGATGTCCTGCCTCCAATATCTGTAACAAAGCCAATTACATTCTTTTTATGCATCGTCGCAGTATCTGAAGGTGAAAGGTCATATGCCACTACAATTGCCTCTTCTTTCAAATCGCTCAATGTCTCCTGTTTTGCGCCTAAAAGATTCCGCAGGATTCTCTTTCCAACATCATTTATATCGCTTATCCTCTCTGTCAGATACTCATCGTTCATCTTTGAAAAGACCTTTATATATTTTTCCAAGACTTTGGTAAATATGTGTTCAACAGAAAGTCTTTCTTTTTTCAGCCTTTCGATAATCTCTTCTATCAGCATCCTGTCTTCAAGGACCAACAGATGCGCATTAAATATCTCTGCATGCTGAGACCCCATCTCTTTAGAAATCTTTTTCTGAATCTCCAAAATCTCAGAGCGGGTCTTTATAAGGGCCTCCTCAAATCGGGCAATCTCCTTCGGGACGTCCTTATCTAAAATCTTAGTCTGAGGGACTACAAACTCTGTGCTATCAAACAAAAATGCCTTGCCTATTGCTATACCCGGTGCTGCAGGGATGCCTTTTAACATTTTAAACCTCTACTTCTCCCGATATCAACCTCTCTAACTCTATCAGGGCCTCTTTTGCATCAGGGCCGTTTAGCTTTAAGTGAATAGAAGTGCCCTTGCCAGCTGCAAGCATCATTATGCCCATTATAGATTTGCCATTAACCTCTTGATTGCCCTTCCGGATAATAACCTCAGATTCGTATTTATTTGCAATCTGCACAAATGTAGCAGCAGGTCTTGCATGCAAACCCTGTTTATTTCTTATAATGAGTTTCTTCTCAATCTTCATCATTTGGTATAATCATCAGATAAACTTAAGGATTATACCTGATTACATAGATTTTTAAATTAGATTACAGAGATTAAAACATTAATCCACTCATGAATCTCTTTCTTTAATCTCTGTAATCTTCTTTTTAATCGTTGTAATCAGACATACATCCTCATTATTTTTTCTTTATAGGATGGATGTCTCAATCTCAACATCCCAAACTTTGCCCTGCCCGAGAGTCAAATTCCAGCAAAATAATAAGCTCATCCCTTGAAGTGTCCGCTCCAGGCCAGATTCAGATTCTGAAACAGTCTCCAGGGCAGAAGTCCACAATGAACAAGATTTATTTAATCTAAACTTGAGTTTTAGATTATGCCATTCGTCATGTAATAAAATTTCTTTAATATTAACTCTTTCTTGAATGTCTCTAAAAGGTGGACAGCCTATTGACATATTAAATTCTACTGCAAAGGTAGTCTCTGCATCAACTTTAGAATCATTCTTTATCTCATATAAAACCTTAAAAGAGGGTTTATTATTCAGAGCTATTATTTTTTTCAAATCAAGATTTATCAAGGCCCCGTTTAATTTTAGGATACCTCCCCTAGTGAATTCTATGTTATTTTTTTTGGTCTCAAATTTAAAATCCCCTGTTGTAAAATCCCCTAATTCAGAATATTCATTGGCAAAGAATTCTTTGGCTTGAGTATCTTTTGAAAAAAAATGCTCGATAAGACAAACCTTTCTATACTGGTCATAGATTAAAATCTTTTCAAGGCCCTTTTCTTTTACGCCGAGGATATCATGTATGCTCAAAGGGGTCTTCTGATTGGTTCTATCTTCTTTTATATCCTTTAACTTCCTGTGATAGAATTCAGGCTGCCTTGAAATTGTATTTACTATGTTTATTGAACGTTTTAGATAGTCTAATTCAAATAGGTTTGCGCCAACAGAAGGACTAAAATAAAATCTTAAATCTTTAGTCCTTGCAATCAATTCTTCTTTGCCATCCGCGTCTAAGTCTATGACTTCAAATTCAGGGAATCTTTTCTTGGAAAGCCCTTCTAAGGCCTTCTCAGCCTCTATTAAATTAAAGTAGACGCTGTCCCTCAGGTGATTTAAATAGAGACCTCCGAATACACCGTGCCAGTAGGCATCATTATTCTGCGCCTTGTAAAGAAATCGTCTTACCTTTTCAATCTCTGAACCTTGAACCTTGAACCTTGAACCTTGAACCAAACTGTCAATTTTATCGCTTATATAAAGCATCCTCTTATGCATATTATTTGCTTCAGGATACTTTGCTAAAAAATTCCTAAAGAATCCACCTGACCATTCTAACATCTCGCTATAACTTGCACAGGGGATATAGAGCCTTGCAGAAGGCCTGTGCGTATTTAAGTATTCATAGAAACTCATTATCCTTATCCAATCGCTATTTTGTTCTAAAAGAGACAGGAACTTCTCAAGCCATCTCTCTTCATAGACCCATTTATATGTCTTTGGCCAGAATCCAAACTTCTCAATATCATCTGCAAATACTATAGATTCATCTTGCTCAGAGGCTATATTCCTCAAAAAATCTATATTATCTTGAGGCAATTTAAAAGGCATAGAGTACCTTAATTTTTTGGATACAGGAAATAGATACAGGGTTTTCCCATTTTCTTCAGTTATATAAAAATTTAAAATTTCGGAATCCGTATTTAAGGCTGTTCTAAAATGCGTATCGTCAAGGATAGTAAATAAGACATTAGAAGTATTTAGAAGCCTAACAATATGAGGCTCCCATACGCGTTCCGCAAGCCATGCGCCTTTAGGCTCATATCCAAAGTGTTTCCTTATACTATCAGAAAGAATCTTTATCTGCGATATTGCATCCCTCTCAGGCAGAATGGACAAGATAGGCTCGTAATATCCTCCTGTGAGTATCTCCAGCTGTCCTCTCTCTACCAACTGTTTTGCTTTCTTTAAAAACTCAGGTCTATTATAACTTAGCCAGTCCAAAAGGCTGCCTGAAAAGTGAATCGCTAATTTTATCTTAGGATGTGACTCTACTATATTTAAAAATGGTAGATAGGCCTTATTGTAGGCCTCTTCTATTACCCAGCCAAAATTTCCAACAGGCTGATGACAATGGACAGCCAGAAGAAAGTTTATCTTTTTCATTATCTAATGAATACCTAAAAATTCCTTTCTTACACCGCAAAATCGCAAAATTACCGCAAAAGCGCAAAAATAGCATAAATAAAAATGTTTATTTTTTCTTGTATTTTGCGTTTTTGCGGGCTTCTGCGTCTTTGCGGTGTAAACTGGTTTTTTTGACTTTCTTATTTTAAACTCTGTATAAGGTCTATAATAATCTTTGCAAGTCTTTTAGAATCGTGGCGAACATAATTGGCTGTGCTGATAACATCAACCTCTATGACTTTATAGCCTTTCTCCCTAATCTTCTGGCTATCGGGTAATACAGGATAGGCATCCTCTTCTTTATATTTTGCAAGAAGTTCTGGTGGAACCTTTTGTGTATTCACAATACAATAGTCAACTATATCTGGCCTGGTGTGCGAGACAATTGCATTCAAATGGTCAAAGGCTGTAAAATTATCAGTCTCGCCGGACTGTGTCATAACATTGCAAACATAGACCTTTATTGCCTTTGAATTACAGATCAATTCTTTTAAGCCATTTATAAGAAGATTCGGGATTACACTTGTATATAGACTGCCAGGGCCAAGCACAATCGCTTCCGCCTCATCAATCGCCTCTAATGATTCAGAGCAAGGCATTGCATCCCTAGGGTCTAAATATACACGTTTTATAGGGCTATGACTTTCAGATATCTTTGTTTCTCCGAAAGTTTCCTTTCCATCCTGATGTTCTGCTACGAGCTGGACCTTTTCTAAAGTAGAAGGAATCACACGACCTCTAATAGCGAGGACCTTGCTCGATTCCTTAATAGCCTTTTCAAAATCACCAGTAACCTTTGACATAGCAGTAATAAATAGATTCCCAAAATTATGACCTTTAAACTCTGACTCACCTGTGAACCTGAATTGAAAGAGCTCCCTCATTAAAGGCTCAGCATCAGCCAGTGCTACAAGACAGTTTCTTATATCGCCTGGAGGCAGCATATCAAATTGCTCTCTTAGCCTGCCAGAGCTTCCACCATCATCAGCAACAGTAACGATTGCAGTTATATTGCTTGTGTATTCCTTTAATCCATGCAGCAATACAGACAGCCCTGTTCCACCACCTATAACAACAATCTTCGGACCTTTTTCAAGCTGGCGTTTTTGATAGACAATCTCTACAAGTTCTTTCTCTCTATTTGGTAAGAATATGGTTATGAAAGACTTGACCATCCTTTTGATGCCGAGGATTGTCAAGACTGCACCACAAGTCAGAATCAAAAGACCAAATAGTTCTGAACCTTTAAAACCCTTTGTTATCCAGATTGAAAATCCAATGGCTACAAGG
>JBBIOC010000026.1:5342-7609 GCA_037443585.1 Candidatus Omnitrophota bacterium | reverse complement strand
GTCCTCTTCCTTGATTATCTTTAAAAGGGTCTTCTCATTTTCTGCATTTTTCAAAGATTCCCGGAAGAACTTATCCTTTAAAAGCCTTGATATCCGGGCAAGGGCCTTCAGGTGAGGCCCGGTCGACTCCGCTGGCGCAACGAGCAAGAAGAAGATATGTACTACTTCTCCATCTAAAGAATCAAAATTTATACCTGCCTTAGAAATGCCCAGTGCACCTATCAACTCTTTTACAAAGTCACATTTGCCATGCGGTATGCCTATACCCTGACCTATGCCAGTAGAACCGAGGGCCTCTCTACTTAAAAGAATCTTGACAAGGCCGTCTCTATCTTTAGGTTTAATCGAACCTGCATCTATTAAAAGTTCAACCAATTCCTTGATGGCATCTGTCTTGTTAGTAGATTTTAAATTCGCGCATACAGCCTTTTCATTCAAAAAGTCCATTATCTTCACTTATCCTCCTCAAATGAGGACACGACTTACGACAACCATCGGGTCGTCGTAAGTCGTAAGTCCGAATTTGACCCTTGACATTTTGTACAGGCAAATTTACATTAAGGTAATTTTCCGATGAAAAATGTCAAGGGTTTAATTCGCACAATCACTTACGACAACCCGCTGGTTGTCGTAAGTGATGTGCTCATTAAATGGAGCGAGGGACGGGACTTGAACCCGCGACGACTTGCTTGGCAAGCAAGCATTCTACCCCTGAATTACCCTCGCATGTATTTTTTAGTATATTTTCAGCAAGGTGCGGACGGAGAGAGTTGAACTCTCACTCCCGAAGGAATACGGTCCTAAGCCGTACGCGTATAGCCAATTCCGCCACGTCCGCATCCTATCAACTTATCATATTTACAAACAGTAGCGTCTGCCAATTCCGCCACTTGCCCGTAACCGCAAAAGCGCAAAAATAATATAGGAAAAATTAGCGTTTCCGCTAAAACGCAAAATATATCTAAAAAACTACTTCTTTTTTCTTTTTTGCGTTTTTGCCAACGTGTCATTTTATGCTTCGTTCCGCGTTTTTGCGGTTCTGGTGAGCCGCGAAGGAATCGAACCTTCAACACCCGGCTTAAGAGGCCGGTGCTCTACCGGTTGAGCTAGCGGCCCCTTACCTTTAAAATTACCCCCTCAATCCAACCAAGTATTTTATATAAAAGATTCTTATCGCAAATTTGAATCTTTATCGTCCCATTGTATAAGATATTTTTACGGTGTCCCGTGCCTTCTTTCTTGATATAACACTTTCCAAACTGGGACAAAGGAATTCCAGTAATGTTTGACCAAAAACTCTTTATTTGGCCTTCATCCTGACCAGAATGCAAGTTGAGATATGCCTTAAATTTCTTATCTTCAACTCCACATATCTGCCTAAACCACCTCATCATAAAGCGTATAAGTTCTGGATCTGAATTGGAAACACCCACGGAACGTTTTTTATTACCCTCTGCCCAATATAACATTAGACCCGCGACTTTGAATTCGTGATAACTCAATTCAGGCCATTCCGCTCTTGCACTTTCTTTAATCCTTTTAACCTCTGCCTCTCGTCTAATTTTATTGGTCTTCGAGCCCAGCAAACTTCCTGCATAAGACCCATCCCTAAAAAGTTTCTCAAGTCTCTCCTGTTGCTCTATTGTCAAAACAATATCTTTACACCAATTACTAATAGTACTTTTAGCAATTGAGAATGGAATCCTTCCACGTATCTCCTTATAGCTTAGACCTTGAAACCGAAGGCTTCTGACTAATTCTTTTTGCTCCCATTGTTTCATGGGATAAACCACATCCCCCCCGGCTAAATCAAATACTCTTAAAGTTATTATTTTATCATTTTATATATAAAATGGTCAATGAAAAGTTAATCTATGGTTTTAACGTCATTCGTTCCACATCTCACATTCATCCAATGCTATCTCTGCAAAAATCTCTAACCCCTTATCGGGCATTTTGGTATATCTTTTAAGGATATTTAGGGCTATCTTAGATGGAATATGGGCAAGTATTAACATAATAGCTTCTTTTGTCTTGAGGTTAGCCTTTTTGTCAAATAAAAGATTGCCCATACTGACAATATTCTCTTCAGAGATTTTTTCATAGTCATTTGGCAGCAAGGCATGGCCACCTATGTACTGACTATGAGTCTGTAATTCAGGCTCAGGGGTATCTATGGTACCTGAGACCTGCGGAACCCTCCCCTTTTCCTTCCATTGCCTTTCCAGAAATTGCCAAAACTCTTTTTCTGTCATATTGCGCCTCCT
>JBBIOC010000026.1:0-5242 GCA_037443585.1 Candidatus Omnitrophota bacterium | reverse complement strand
CTTTCAAAAAAAGTTATATTTTTTCAATTATTTGCTCCTAAAATCATTTTTTCTACTTTTTGTTTGGCTTCTTCTAATAGTTCTTTTGCTTTTTTGTGTGCTTCGTGGGATTTATGGACTAAGTCACTAATTTTTTGGTGTATAAATTTTGATAAAATTGGAATTTGTAAATTTTTTATTTGTTCCGGTTTCCAATGGATTATAATCGAACCTCCGGCATCACGTTCAATCTGCATTTTTCCAATTATAGAATTAATACAAAGTGCTAAATATTCAGACTCAATATCCTCTTTAAGTCTTAATCGCATAATACCACTAGAAATAATCCCCTCAATATGCTCTTTCAAAACATATGCAATGCCCGGGGTGGCATCTTTAGTCAACAAAATTTCATTAACTTTTGGCCCAAAATTATTTTTTAGTTTTTGATATAACTCATCACTCAAATATTTTTGGTCTTTATCGATAATTCCATGTTTTGATATACTGCTTACACGGATAAAAAGCTTCCCTTCATTCTGATATTCATTACTTCCCGGCTCAAATCCTTTTTTCATTGAGACTAAATCGCCTAATGATTTTAAGTTATGCTTTTTTATCTTTGCTATTAACTTTTCATACTTTAGCTGAAAATATTCAGCATCAATACGATGAACATATTTTGCTTCAGAAAGATTAACTACATAACATAAATCCTCTTCTATCTTGAAATCTTTGAGGCCTAATTCTTGCAGAAGTAAATCTTCAGCTTGGGAATAAAGAGATTCACTTTGTTTTGCAAAATGTTTACTTTTATTAATTATCTTATTAACCTCTTCTTCAATTTTCTTATTGAAAGTCGGTAAATGAATTTCCTTAATAGAGGCTGGAGCAATGTGAGGCTGAGCAGCGCCATAGCCTGCTCTTTTTAATAATGCCTGCCCTTGTGTTGTATTTAAAAATGTTGATAAATATGCGCCACTAATTCTTTTAGGTCTTACAACTAAAACATCCGCACTAGCAAAAACATCTTCGTTTATTTTATCAAAATATGCGACATCGCCAAAATTTACGCCTGAACGTACAATTACCACATCACTATCTCTTAATATATTCTGTTTTATTAAACTACGAGCCTCGAAAGGCATCCTCATTTTTTCGTTCCAATCAATGTAATTATGTCTCACATTTTGAGCTAATAGAAAAAGTATCCCATTTTCAGAATAAATGCGCGTAATCTCTTTGGGATGTGAAACCTTCTCAACCAAATCGCCGATAACAGGATACTTTGCTAACTTCTTAGAGTATTCCAAATACTCTGGCTGATAATATTCCGCATCTATCCGATGTGCACTTTCAAGTTGGGTTTTTTGGATAATGGAGACAGTAATCATTTTTAGAAATAACCTCTTGACAAAAAAATTACCTATGGTATATTTTATATTGTCCTACTACGGTAGGACAGAGCCAAACTTCCCTCTGGTTAAATACCAGAGGGACTTTTTATTTATAACTACTTTTTCATTTCAATTTCTTTCCTCAATTTCTTCAAATCAATGAACTTAGTCTGCTTTAGAAGTTCCACGGATACATGGTCTTTTGTAGATATAACTATGCAGTTTTTCTTATAAGCCTTCATATACTTTATCAAAGCCTCAAAATCACTATCTCCTGAAAGTAAAACAAACGACTGAAAATAATCCCTATTGTGCACCGCATCTATGGTTAATTCTACATCCGGGTTTCCTTTATGAAATCCACCTTCGGTTAAACTGGCGTCTTTTATAAATTTGACTCTTTTTTTCCTCACTATATAACCTAAGATTTCCAAAAGATCTAAGAATTTTCGCTGTTGGACATAATCGGGGTCGTATGCAGTATAGTAATAGATCTTTCCAAGGTCTGTATATTTTTCAAAATATTCCTTTAATTTCAAAAAGGCAATTTTCCATCCCAATTTCCTCTGAGAATGATAAATATTTGAGGCATCGATGAAAACGTAAACCCTCCCTTTTACAAACTTTTCAACCATCTCACCTCCGCCACTCAAATTTCTCTTTTTTTGCAAACTTTATAAACTCTTCAGCAATTTCATCTAAATCGTCATCTAATCTCAGATTCTCCTGAGAAATAAGCCATTCTTAGAAGTGACTCTTTGGCCTTTATCGTTTACAAAAATATACTCTCCGGAATTGTCCTTTCCTGACTTCTTAGAAACCGCCATAAAAATAGGATAATCTTTCAAGGGTTTTGGTCTTCTTCCCATTTCTGTAAAAATAAAACGGAGGTTTTTGTGCCTGTGCCTTTAGCAGGCGCAGGAAGTTTAAAAGTATTTCCCTCTAAGCCAACCACTGCTAGAATCCGTGCTTTTTCAAAAAGCCATTGTCTTATCCATTCCATATTTGTATTGTTAAAAATGCCTTGGGGTAGAACAATCGCCATTCTTCCGCCTGGCCTAAGTGCATCTAAGGAGCGTTCTATAAAAAGTAAATGGCGTTCAACTTTTTGCTTAAGTCTCCCATCCTTTTTAGCAAATTCATATTGGCGTAGTAGTCCGGAGTCAGTAATCTCTCCGGCAAAAGGTGGATTAGTCATTAATAAATCAAAGTTAAGATAGCGATAGGTCTTGCGATTTTCTTCATCTTGTTTAGCTAAGAGCATTTTCAAGCGAGTCCTTGCTTCTTCTGCTCGCTCACCAATCCAATCCCGGCTGTCTAAAGAATTTCGCTTAAAGATATTATGCCTTCCATCTCCGGCAATTAGCATTAAGGCTTGAGATATACGACGCATGTTGTCATCAAAGTCAATACCAAACAAATAACGGTTAGCATATCTTTGTTTTACTTCGGGAGAAACAAATTTTAAATGATTATCCCACACCCAATACATTGAATGAAGTAAGAATCCTCCAGAACCACAAGCAGGGTCAATAATGTACTCATCCTCTTTAGGGTTTAACATCTTAACACACATCTTAATTACATTGCGAGGAGTGAAATATTGACCTTTTTGACCTTTAGAAACCTCTGCTATTAAATGTTCAAAAGCACGGTCAATAATCTCTAATTCTTCTCTTCCAGAACCAAAGAATTTATTCCTTTCTAAAAATGGAACGCATATCTGAAGCTGTTCAGGTGTAAGTTCGATTTTATCTATATCTTTAAAAATATTCGGCCATTCATCAATTGCGTCTTTAAAAAGTTCATCATTAATAACAGAATAGGTTTTCTTTGGCTCTTTATATTGTCTAAAATGAACTTCTTTTTTGGGCCTAACATTTTTCGCTTGGTCTTCATCATAGAGTTTTGCATATATTAACTTAAAAACTTCCTCAAACACATTTATCCCTGCCTGTGCTAAAACCATTTCTTCTAACCGCGAAATTATAAAAGACAAATCAAATTTTTCCTCTAATTCATTGTAAGTTTTCTTTATTTCAAAAAGATCATCCCATGTTTGATTAACTTTTGGCAAATCAGATAGAGTGGTTATATATTCTCTTGGATATGGCCTATATAAAATAATCCTTTGTTCAGGTTTTCCATTAGACCAAACTCCGTCCTCTGCTCCTTCTGCACTTAAATATGACTTCAGTTGCTCCTCTGCCTTTTTAGTATTTGGCTCTTTAAGTTCAAAAATTATATACGGAGTAATTCTATCATCCTTATATAACACAATATCAGCTGCCTTAGAACGAACCTCTCTGCCAAACTGGATTGATTTTTCTACTTCTATCCTCTCTAATGGATATTTATATTCCTGAATTAATTTTACAAGCCATAGTTGTTTAATAATTTCTTCTGGCTTGCCTTTCTTTTTATTTTCATCATATATAAAAATATCTTTTTGTCTTTTTAAACAACGAACATAGAATCTACCCAGTTCTTTTTCAAAAAAATTAATCTTATTAAAAATATCTCCAGAGAACTCCCTTAGTTTACTTTTTATTGAATAATCTTTAAAAACTAAATCAAAGATTGGGGGTGTTCTAAGTTTTTCTTTTGGTGTTTTATATTTATCCATTGAAATTTCTGATAAAAATTCTGGCGTGCCTGGCAGGATTTGAACCTGCGACCAATGGGTTCGAAGCCCACTACTCTATCCACTGAGCTACAGGCACGGAAACACAGATGGGCACAGATTTCATATACGAAAAACTATTTCCTCACAGATTAGCACAGATAATACGAAAAACTTTATCTTTACTTTAATCTGTGCTAATCTGTGAGCTTTTCATCTGTGCCAATCTGTGGTTACTACTTTATCAAATTTTTTTCAGAAAAACTGAAATACTTATTATCCCCTATAATTATATGGTCTAATACGTTTATCTGCATAACATTGCCTACAATCTGGAGCGCCTCTGTAAATGCCTTATCCTCTCTGCTTGGTTTCGGGTCACCAGAGGGATGATTGTGGACTGCAATAATGCTGGCTGCAAAAGACTGCAGCGCCCTTGAGATAATCTCCCTTATATGAGGATTTACCTGAATAACTGTTCCCTCTTCTATCTCTATTGTATCTATAATATTATTCTGCCCGTCTAAAAGCAAGGCCTTAAATACCTCCTTCTTTAAATCGCGCAGCCTTGGCATAAAATACTCAGCTACCTCTTTTGCAGACCCAATCCTCTTCTGTGCAGTCTTCTTTTCAGTCATAAACCGTCTGCCAATCTCTATGGCTGCCCTGAGTTGTGCAATCTTTGCCATCCCAAGGCCTTTAAATCTTAAAAGCCGGCTCATCTCCATGTGGCCCATACCTCTAAACCCCTTAAATTCAATCAAAAGTTCCCGTGCCAAGTCAAGGGCGCTCTTATTCTTTGCGCCCATTTTTAGAATAATTGCTAAAAGCTCAGCATCGCTCAATGTATGCTCACCGAATTTTAAGAGCCTTTCTCTGGGCTGTTCACTTCTCGGCCAGTTCTTTATAGAATAAAAAATAGCCACTTATTTAGCTCCGATTTTGATATAGGTGGGATATCTGAAAGGGCGCCCTGTTTGAGGTCTTTTAATGGCCCCTGGCATGACGTTTGCCTTTTCGCTTCTTCTTCAGTTTTGCCTTATCAGTCCTGCGAGTCATTTCTTTAATCTTTTTTCCATCTCATCCAAGATTCTATTTATCCCTTCAGCGATTGATTTGAGTTCATCTTTTTTTCTAAATTTTATACGAATCGAAAAATCACCTGCAGCTATTCTGTTTAACTCCTTCTCTAATCTGTAAATCGGGCCTGCAATTCTGTGAGAAAGAATCAGGGTCCGTAGAC
>JBBIOC010000025.1:0-14445 GCA_037443585.1 Candidatus Omnitrophota bacterium | reverse complement strand
AGAGAGGTCAGCTAAATGAGATGTCTTATAAAATGGCTTGATAGTGTTATTTTGGAAATCCTTTAAGAATTGGGGCCAGAGTTCTTCGCCTTCTCCTATAATTACACTATCAGAGTGTTCTTTTGTCTCCTCAGGCAGAACAGTTGCATGGATACCGCCTATTACAACCTTTATACCTTTTTTCTTAAAGGTATCTGCTATTTCGTATGCCCTTGTGGCCTGTTGAGTCATACCTGTAATACCTACTAGGTCAAAGCTTTCGTCAAAATCTATTGAATCAAAGTTTTCATCTATGAGCTTAATTTTAAAAGACTTGGGGGTCAATGCTGCAATAACCAACAACGCAATGCCAAAACCCGAATAAAAACTTCTATGTAATGGATTAACCGATATTTCCTCCCATAATTTCTTAAATTTTCTATCGCTTTCAAAAAACCTCCCCCTCGGCGATATCAATGCAATCTTCATTTATTTATCTTTATCTTTCTTGGGATTTTATGTATGGCGAGCCTTCCGCTACAAAAGGAAATCAAAGCCTTTTCATCGATATGTCTGGCGCTATTCAGCCTGACCTCTGCCTCTAAAATCTCGCCCCATAAAGTATCTGGCCTTGAAACCACCTCTGCGTTGATAACATCGGGATGCGACAATAAAGCATCTTCCACTTCTTTTAGATCAACTGTGTCCCCGCCCACCTTTGCAATATTTTTTATCACCTTCTCAAAGTATAGATATCCCTCTCTGTCTACCCTGCCGTAATCTCCAGTTTTAGCCCAACCATTTATTAATACATCTTTAGTCTCTTTTCTGTGTTCAAAATACCCCTTCATTACAGAAACCCCGCCTATAAGAATCTCTCCACTTTCACCGGGTTTTTTTTCGCGTCCTTTCTCATCTACAATTTTTAAAACTGCCCCTCTTCCTATAACACCTACAGACTCAGGTTTTATCCTTGATTTAGGGTTGCAAGATATTGGCAAGGTCTCTGTAAGCCCATAGCCTTGAAGGACTTCAAAGCCCATCTTACTTTTCAACTCTTTATAAAGCTCTAAATCCATTGGAGCGCCACCTGTGATTCCATATTTTAAAGAAGCTATATCGTATTTTCCCCTGTTGAAATTTCTGAGCAGGACTTGATAAATGGTAGGGACACTCACTAAAAAGTCAATCTTATATTGTTCTATTGCTTTAAATATTCTGCTTGGTATTATGTTTTTCATAATAACTACAGTTGAACCTCGTAGTAGTGGTACTACCACACAGCCTATCAGGGTAAATATATGGGAGATTGGCATTATAAGTAAAAACCTCTGGTCAAGGCTTGGTTCAACTAACCTAATGTATCCTGCTGCGCCGTGGATATAGTTTCCGTGGGTGAGCATTGCACCTAAGGGGTAGCCATAGCCTCTATAGGTATAGTTGATACTTGCTACTTGCTCATTTGAGGTAGTAAATTCTTTTTGTATGGGCCTAAAGTTTTTAGGTTTATAGAGGGAATTTAATGACAGAAAACCTTCGCAATCTTCAGAGGTTATTACTATTTTGTTATCTAATAGGCTCTTATCCTTATTTAGAATCTTAGAAAGATTTAGGGTATTTGTAATAACTAAAGAGGGGTTAGAATTTGAAAAGAGCTTGTTTAGCTCAAAAGTGGTCAGTCTCTGATTTATAGGGACAGCTATTAGGTTTGCCCTTAAGATGGCAAAGAAGCAATAGATAAATTCCTTACAGTTTGGAAGTATTATGGCTATCCTGTCATTTCTTTTAAGGCCTAATTCTAAGAAGGAATTGGTAAGACCCTCTATCTTCTGCCAAAGCCCTTTATAGGTAATAGACTCACCATTATCAATTATTGCAACCTTATCTGGAAGCCGTTTTGCTATCTGATTTATTAGGGAAGAAAAATTCATCTCTTTCTCTTTATATAGCCTGTTTTATCACAATATTTAAATAGCCTTATTAAAAATTCTTCATCGATCTTTGGCCAGCTAAACCTCTGCCCATCGATTGCTGAATCAAAATTTTTTGTATCAAATACAATTTTTTTATGGATTAAGTAAGGTAGATAGAAATTTATAAGTTTCTTTCGAAAGCCTGAAAGATTCGCGTAATTATAATCTTCATCTTGTACCAACCTTGGAATCCTAAAACTAAAATAGCCCCCTGCTGTATTTAAAAAATAATCGAACGGAATTGAATTTGGATTGAGCAGGTGATAGGTCTTATTATTATGTTTATTGGAAGAGATTAAAGATATGGCCTTGGCCACATAATCAACAGGGACAAGGCCATACTCATTATCTCTATTTATTGGCAGCTCTTTGAATAATTCAAGTGAAAGGATATGCAAGAATTGATAAAACATTTGAAAATTGGTAGTCTCACCTGTGACAGAGTTGCCAGTGATTACGCCCGGACGAAAGATTGCTACTGGCAAACCTTTATCTTTATAACCTTGAACTAACCTTTCTGCCTCAAATTTAGTCTGTTCATAGGTATTATTGAATCCCTGACCCTCATCTAAAGAATCTTCGTAGTAAATGCCAGAATAGTCTCCTGCAACCGCAGCTGTGCTAATATGAATAAAGTATCTAAACTGGCCATTTGCTTTGCATTCTTTAGCAAATTCTAAGACATTCCTTGTGCCTTCTACATTTACCTTTCTAATCTTTTCTAAAGGGATACCAAATTCGCATAAGGCTGCGCAGTGATAGATTGTATCGATTATTCTTGCAAGCTCCTCTCTCTGGATTTTATCTATACCAAGTCCTGGTTCGGCAATATCTCCTTCAACTACTCTTATCCTATTTATAATCTCTTTAATAGAGCCTTTTTTAAAATCCTTGACTAAAAGTGCATTAATCCTTTGATAGGGAGACTGGTTTTCTTTGGTGCGGATTAATAAATAAATATTGTATTTCTCTTTCAGCAGTTCCTTTACAATATGCCATCCCAAAAAACCAGTGCCACCGGTTACGAAGATATTTTTTCTCATCTGGTCGTATACTCTTCGATTAGTCTATATAAATCCTTTACTGTTACTACATCAAATGCCTTTGCCTCATCTATTGTTATTCCGAATTTTGTCTCAGCTGCAGCCAGAACCTCCATTGCACTCAGCGAATCAATCCCAAGCCTATCCCGGATATTTACATCCGCTCTGATATCAGATTTTTTTACCCTTGCAACCCTGGCCAGGATTGTCCGCACCTCTTCTTTCACTGTTTCAGGATTATAATTTGATATTATTTTTGATTTATCTTTTCTCTTTCTCATTTTAATATTTGTATGTAAAACTTATCCCAAAGATATTTGTAAAAGCCTCGTATTTGCCGTCTAAATTAGCGCCGGTCGTTGCTCCGACGTCATTTGTAACATCGCGGTCTTTAAAAAATAGGGCCATATATGAGGCGTCTATCTTGACCGATTTAAAAGTATAACCTATACCCAAGGTTAATCCGTGCCTGTCAGAATCAGGCAGGGCAGTATCAAAATTTGCGCTTGGTATGGGGTTGTCTTCAAAGAGATATCCAATTCTTAATACCAACTTATCTGTTGCTTTATACTCTGCGCCAAGACCATAGCTAAACGTATCATTCCAGTCTTTTGAGGCCGGATTACCACTGTTTAAAACTGTTAAGCGTGTTGGATCAGTCTCGCTCTGATAATCCACCTTGTCCTGCTCAACACAAGACCAATTTGCCCATTCTATATCCCCTTCAAATGTCCATCTGCTGTTAGGTCTATACGCATATCCTACTGCGAGGGTCTGGGGTAATGCCAATTCTGATTTGATACCAGTATTATAAGTGGAACCGCCAAAGACAAAAGTATAAAGGGCATTCAGATTATCCAGCGATGCAAATCCTCTATAAGTAAGCTCTACTTCACTTCTATAGGAAAGTCCGAGACTGTGCTTTTCAGAAGGCCTGTATAAAAGTCCTAAATTATACCCCCAGCCATCGTCTCTGCCTTTTAATTGAAATTCTCCATCATTAGATAATGTAGATGCAAGTCTTTTATGCTTTGAGATATCAGATACGATGTAGTCAATCCCTGCGCCTATTGAAATCTTTTCATTTACTTTATAGGCCACAGTAGGGTTTATATTCATAACTTCTAAATCTGATTCTGTGGCGACAGTGCTTGAAAAACTATCCTGTGCCCAGTCAGTACCTAACCCGTATGGCGCAGTGACACCCAGGCCAAATCTAAAATTCTCGCTTCCAAAATTATCAACTAAATAAAAATTTGGAATCAAAAAATACTGTCCCTGCATCTCTACTTCATCGCCGCTTAACGGTTTAAAAGAGTTTTGAGGCAATTCTAAGACATATCCTATAGATATATACCTTTCTTTTAATTGCGTGAGCCCGGCAGGATTATAATATACTGCGGAAGGATTGTCAGCCTGAGCAACAAATGCAGAACCCTTACCGAGTGCCTCAGCATCTGGAACCTCATTTCTAAAACCTGCAGAACCTACTGAAAATACATTGGAAGGGGTAAATAGGATTACAGTGATAATCAAAACTAAACTGAATAATGCAAGTCTATTCTTCATTTTGCCCTCCTTGGCTTTTTATATTGTTCATCCCCTCCTTCTCAACCATCCATTTCTCTATGGACATTTTATTGAACCGCCAATCAGCCCCTATTTTAAAGCCGGGTATTTTGCCCTGGCGAACATATTTATAAATAGTCATAGGATGTACGCCTAAGAATTCAGCCACCTCTTTTACTGTCATTATCTCTTTTATTTTAGCCATAGTATATTTTTTTAAGTCAAGGTAAAGTAAAGTATAATGATTTAGCCGAAATGTCAAGCCCCATCTTTTTGTGTGAAGCGGCTCGGCTATTAGTAGCTTATTAGTAGATACCCCTTAAGGGGTATCTACTAAATCTACTATGTGGAAAAGGGTCGCTGTCCCTATTTATATGAAATAAAAATAGAACCGTCCCCTTTATTCTGCTATATGGGTAAGGATTGGGCTTATAGATAGGATTTTAAAGATAAATTTCTTCAAAGTAACTGTGTAGAGATACCTTAGGGGATAGGTTCTGCTTTAACTTTCAGACAGCTTCCTCTTTGTATCGGTAGGCGTCTCTAATTACGGGTCGCACCTGGAATCGCCCCTTGCCTCTCCTATAAACAAAGAGCGATGTTACTTCGGTAAAACCGTATTCTTGGCTATTTTTAAGAACTCTTCAGCCAGTTTTATGAGCTTTTCACAACCAGCCTGTGACCAGCGGTTGTAATAATCTGCCTCTTCCCTTAAGGTTTTGGCCTGCTGGAAACCCTCCAAGATATGCACTGGAATAAGCTTTGCATCCACGTACAATGTCCTGATAGCTGCAACCAGGCAGTAATGACTGTGCTCTCTAAGGCTTTTAACATAGAGCAACGCCCTTGCGCTATGAAACATCGAATAATAGGTCTGAATTGTAGCCCATTTATAATCGGCTTCGCTGTAGGTCTTATGCGCCCGAGCGAGGTCTGATTCTGCTGCTTCAATTTCTTTTGCAGCCAAGGCAGGCCCACGGGAAAACGGCTTAATCTTGCCTCTCTTTAGGCAATCATCATATTCTATGGTCATTCCTTTTCCTCCCAGAGCACAACGCCCCTCTCAACCTCCTGCATAAAGACTTTCTCGCTTTCCTTAAAGCTAGCTAGCTCAGTTGCAGTCTTAACCACAGCCTGGATTTTTTGTTTGGTTTTTATTGAAGAAATTGCCTCTTTTGTCACCTCAGGATCCTTGGAAAGTATAAACAGGTCAATATCGCTTGAAGGATCATTTTCACCCCGGCTATGACTACCGTAAAGCGTGATTTTACGTGAAGAGGGCTTTAGCTTCAACATCAGAGGATGTAACGCCAATACGCTTTTTAATATCTTAAACTGCTTTATGGCATAGTCGTCGTGGATAATACTATAAAAGATAAGCCTCCCCCTTCTTTGCTCAGAGACCAGCTTTTGACGCACCAGCTCCTTTAAGGCGAAGTATGCCCCTGCTCGGCTGGTTGAAGTGGCTTTTTGTATTTCGCTGTTTAAGAATTCTTTTCCCGGATTCTCTGCAAGGTATGAAAGCACCTTAAGGGAATTAGTTGCGCCGAATATGTCTATAGTTTTGTGGTTCCTCTTCAGCATGACTTGCTCCTGTTTAATGTATTAGACAATTGTTTATTATATTAAACGATTGAAAAAAGTCAACCTTTTTCTTGCACCCTGTATTAGCAAGATGAAAATGTCCGCTTTTTAGCAAAGTAGAAATGTCCGGTTTTTTTATTGTTTTGTTAGTAGCAGTCCTTTTTCTTTTGGGGCGACCTTTTCTTTTTGTTGAAAAAAGGGGACGGTTCTATTTTTACACTACCGCTCTTCTTGGCCGCCCTTTTTCCAAACGGATATTTCGAACGTTAAACCGCTCCTCCATTCTTCTTACAAATTCTTCTGTCCCTAAGAACAATTGGCTAAATGTCTTACTATTTATCTCCTTCTCTTCATCCAGCATCAATCTCCTATATGCTTTTTGCCTTTCTCCATCTGTGCGCCCTAGTCCATCATAACACGGGTCTGTGTCTATCATCTCATCTCTTTTACCATAGGCATAATAATTATAACTTGAGTGCAGATATTTTTCTGCCAAGTCTACTATCTTTGCCCGCACTGGATTTCGTTCTATATATAAACCACATGCCAATAAATACTCATCTTTTGCTATCAACAAACTCTTATATCTATCTTGCCAAAAATGCCCTGCATATCCATACTTCTTTTTATACTTATTGTAATAATAAAGATTAAGTCTTTTCATCAATTTTGACAACATCGTATTCTCATTTGTCTCTATTATCAAATGAACATGGGTTCCCATTAGGCAATAATGATATAGTTTAAAGGGCTGCTCTATCTTTAATTCCTTCAGGATATCTTTATATATATGATAGTCTGACTCATCCTTAAACACTTTCTGTTTATTGTTCCCTCTTGTTAATATATGGAACGCCCCCTCTTCTGTATATATCCTTTTTACCCTGGGCATAAAAATATCTCCTTTGACTCTTTAAATTCTGAAAGAGATATTACCATCTTTTACTATATTATGTCAATAAAAACAGAACCGTCCCCTTTATTGATAAAAATAGAACCGTCCCCTTTATTGCTTGCCGCTTTATTGCCTCAGCGCCAAACCAGGCAGGGGCTTGTGAGAAACTTACCAGATGAGTAGTTGAGTCTATAGTAACATCTACATTGGAGCTACCGCTGACCGTATAATTTAAAGTATAACCTTCAGGACTTATAAAATAATCATCCAAATCAAAGGCATATATTTTAGACTCGTTCTCCCTCCAGTTCTGGTTAGGGATAATTAGGGTTTGTAGAGGTGGGTTGGAGGTAACTGTGGGGATAAAACCAGCATCCAAGATATAACTTGTGCTTGTAGTTCTGCCTATAGATGCCTCGCCAATAGTATCTTGCGTGAACATCATAGTAGAAGCCTCTCGGTCTCTGCCACCTTGACTTAAAGACCCGGCGGTTAAATTGTAAGTTGTGCTAGAAGAGGAAAAGGCAAAAATCTCCCTGATAGGGCCAAATGTAATAAGATGAAGCCATATAAGTAAAATTGAAAGTATTCTTTTGTACAAAGTAAAACCTAATTGTATTTTTTAGACATATACAATTTATGAACACACAAATGATGCATTTTTTTATAAATTTGATTCTCCTGCGTTCTGAAAAATTTATTTAGAAATTTATTTAATTTCGTAGATGGAAAAATAGAAATTTTATAATAATCCTGCCTCAAAGAAACCAAGCCAAACATATTAAAATCATAAACAAGTTCAAAATATTTGGTGAGTATCGGGTCTGGTTTATTATTTTTATAGTTATCCGACAAAACTGCATATTTAAACTCATTAGCTAAATATTTTGTAAATTCACCCTTTTGACTTATATCTTTCCAAGCACCATGGAAAAAATTCAACATGGAACAGGCCTCAAAGTAACCTTTGTTTTCGAACTTCTGCATCAACGCCTGTAAATCAAAACAAAATAGCTTTACATAATTTTTCTTGTTGACATAGTCTACTGTTTTCTTTACTGGTTCAATCCCTATGCCATCTATACCATTATATTTACACTTGGCTAAAAACATTCCTGTATCTGCCCCTATATCCAAAATCGTCTTTACATTAATCTTCGTTAATGCCTCTATAATAGTGTTGTCTCTCAACTCATGACTCATACATCTATCAAGGTTACCTTCAATAACATCTTTTTGCGTGCTCTTCACAAAAGTTTTTATCTTATTTTCTTTAATATCCCAATCAATCTGTGAAAAATAATTATTCCACTCTGTATCTATCTCGTCTTTTTTATATTCTCTCTCAATTTTTTCAAATATAGTAAAAATCTCCTCAGATAGCATAGCTTATACTCCTTTATCTAATCGCAATATAATACCCGGTTTTGGTTGCAGCACCCGGTGAACCCAGCTTCGTCCAAGCAAGAGTAAAACCGTCAGAATCAAACGAAGCTACTACCGCAGTTTGGCCGGTTGAACCTTCAGCTGTCCAGTTTATCATAGTTGAAAAGATACTATAGCCAACGTTGCCATAAACTGACATACAAGCATTAGTAGTCCCATCACTAAAACCTATACTAGCTCCAGTTCCTGTTTCATAAACGTTAAGGGAACCAAAGACTATGATCAATGCTTTAGGTTGAAACCCTATTCCAGTATAAGACACATTACCACTTGCAGCTGACACTTCTCTTGTAAAACTGCCAACTTTAACTCTTGTGGTAGGCACAGCCCAGGTTCCATCTCCTCTCCAAAAAGTAGAAGAAGAGGCATTGATTCCACCATTTAAATTAGTCATTGGTAAATTACCTGTTATCATACCTGTGCCTAAATCTACACTTATGGCTTGCTCTGCCTTCTCTGCCCTTATCGCGTATGCACTTGAGGCTATCCTTTGCCTCGGGCTCATTACCTCGTTTCCGACCTTGATTTCTAAGAAGTATTGTTTATCAAAAAGTAGGTCAAGGTTTGTAATTGAACCAAGCAGGACAGAGAAGATTCCTTTTTGTATGACTACTCCTGTATGGGTCTCCTGCCAGAGTAGGTTGCCTGCGGTTTCAGCATCGTAGATTCTAAAGGTGAGGCTGTATGCACCTTCTAAGGGCTTCCCAGCTTTGTCGGTGAGCCGGCCTTGGTAGTTGATGAGGTGGGGAACTGCAGTAAAGCCTGTGGCTTGCAGTCCACAGAGCAAACTCACAATCAACATCACCAATAGTAATATTTTGGTTAGTTTTCTCATTGTTACATCCCTCCTTTTTTATTTCGCTCGTTGATAATTAAACTTAAGCGTAGGAAAACTCTTATTATCACTACTGTACTGGGTTATGGACTTAAGTAATGAGCGATTTGTGTCTGGGCTATAGGTATATTCTAAAGTATGGCGCCATACTAAGTCGTAGTTTAACTTCACCTCTATCTCTTTTAGCCGTTTTGCTATTGCAATCTTGCTACCACTAATATAACTTGAGACTATATCTTCTCTGGGCTCTAAGAAAAACTCTATAGTATTTGTTGGAGAAATACCTATTTCATTTCCAGTATACTCAATTCTACTTAAATAGGCCTTGCCCTGGTCTTTTGTGTAGGTATATTCAATATAGTTTCCATTAGTATCTACTGCCTTGGTAAGATACCAGCTGAAGGTGCCTTGGAGGGAGGTTTCTTTGGAGTCAGCGACTTCCCCAAATCTTAAAATACTGCCATCCTTTCCTACCACACGCCAGGAATCATCAGCCTCTTTAAAGAATTTAGCAAAGCTTGACTCAATCTTTGCCTGGTAGAGATTATCAATGAGAGAGGTGAGTTCTGTAGCTCCTGCATCAGTAACAAAATAAAAGGTGTCTTGCTCATCTATATAGGTAGGTGGACCGAGTCTTGTTGAGCGCACAATATACCCAGGATTAAGGCTGAAACCTAAACCAACCCAAGAATTAGGGTTGGATGAACGATAATTAAGCGCTAATGCTGGCTGCACGCCTTTTCTGCCCGGAGGAATGGTAATTGGAATAGAGTAGCTAAATGCACCAGTAAACATATCGGGAAGCGGTATCTTCACCTCGCTTCCAATAGGTGCCCCCTGAGAAACAAGGTCCTTTAACACAGCGTAGGTAGAAAAATGCATTATAGAAAAGCTTACAGTATATCCATCTACTGAGACAATAGACGTCTGACCTGTAGGAACAATCTTATCTTGCCCAGCATCATAAAAACCCAATTCAACAGGCGTGCCGGGGATTTCTGCCTGGTCCAATGTATAAGATATCTGAACCGGCTTATTGAAAACAAGGCCATAGGGTCTACATTCAACTACACTCAAAAGTGTTCTTCCTGAAGGTGTAGCATCTTGTAAAGACTCTTGATTAACTGTTAATATCTTTATCCGAGTAGGCTCACTTAAGGCACCCGGAGGTATAGTTACCCTTACCTTTCCATCAGCAGAACTGACCTCGCCTCCTTCCGGGCCGATAGGAACGCCTGAATATAAATACACAGTTACAGAGGCAAAGCCTGTATTGCCTGCTAAATCTGTGGCAGTCTTATTAATGATATTTACCCCTTCGTTTTGAAGGGTGATATTTTCGCTAAAAGATTCGCCATCTATTGTGCCGGAAAGAATAATATCAGGGGTTTCAAAAACCGCTTCGTTTGTGGGAGAGTTGATAATGATTACTGGAGGGGTCTTATCAATAGTAAAGCTAATTTGTTTGGTTGCGGTATTTCCTGCTTTATCCTGAGCAGATAAGGTGGCGGTGTAGTTTCCTTCATTTGTGTAAGGTGATTCATCACCAGTTATTACTATTTCAGCTGTAGAGGTAAAAGAATCGCTTACAGTGTAAGAGAGTATAACATTTTGATTTGTGGGGCTATTTACAGGCTCTATTGTAAGAGTTGGCGCCATAGTATCTAAGATAATCGTATCTGAATAGGCAGTTGACCAATTGCCCGCTACATCTTTAAATTTGACATAGACTCTCTTTTGACCATCGCCTAAAAGAAGTGTCCAGGATTTGGTGGTGGCATACTCCTCGGGAGTTGACCAGGTAGAGCTGTCATTAGAAAACTGCATCTGGGCACCCGTTCCCATACCCGAGCCAGAGTCAGTTGCTGTGAGGTTTAAAGTAACAGGGACAGAATTTGTGTATAAGTCACCATTATTTATATTTATAGTGCCTGTAGGTGGAGTAGTATCAGTTTGTATTGTCCAGTTTCCTTTCTGCACCCAGCCCTGATAGGCACTTAAATCATCTTTTACATAAAGATAGGTATTCTTTGTGCCCATAAAGGTGGATTTTAAGGTTACAGACCAGTTAACAGTCAAGGTAGTGACTGAGCCCGAGATAGTGGCTTTGGAGCAGTCTAAACTGGCATAAGAATTTTGGATGATATTTGCGCTACCAGGGATATAGCCCCCTAACCATGAGGTATTTCCATCGTTGCGTAGATACAATTTGTTGGTATTCTGATTATAATATGTGTAGAGGCAGTTTGAACCAGAAGTGGAGGTATTCATTAAAAAATAGACATACTGGATATTCTGCCACCCATCAGGGTCAGAACAGGTGGTGGTAAAATTATTTGCTTGGCCTGGCCCAGACATACCTGAAGAAGGTGTAATCGTGCCTACTTGAGGAGAACGATTTACAGTATAGGTTCCTTTTTTAGTCCAGTTAACATAGCCACCAGTGTCATCTTTAACATAAAGATAGGTATTGTATTGCTTCCCAGAATAAGCAGACTTAAAAGTAATATTCCATTTTATGGTTAAGGTGTTAGATGAGCCTGAAGCAGTAGTTGTGGCACAGTTGAGTTTAACCTGAGAGTTTTCTACTGTATAACTTGAGCCTGGGGAATAGCCACCTAACCAACTGGTATTAGCGTCATTGCGTAGATAGAGTTTATTGGTATTCTGGTCATAATGTAAGTATATGGCATTGGCAAGGGTAGTGGAGGAAGTGCTTATGAGGAGGTCTGCATCCTTAAGATTAGCCCAGCCATCAGCATCTGAATAGGTGCAGGTAAAAGTTTTAGCAACATCCGGTTGAGTTGAGCCACTTGAAGGTGAGATAGTTCCTACTGTAGGGGTTGCAGCAAAGACGCGTCCGGTAGTAAAAATACTTATAATAATTAGGCTGGTAATTGTTATGCGGAATATTTTTGACATATAAAAAGACTTGTTTATCTTCTTATCGAAAGACTTACCATATAATCTTTGATTTGTCAACCTACTCCCTCCATCAATCCCTTTAAATGTGCTTCAACTGAAGAGGCCAAAGAGAGTAGATTGTAGCCACCCTCAAGGACTGAGAGTATCCTTCCATTACAAAGCTCTTTAGCAATACCTTTTACCCTTTTTGTCATCTCATAAAACCCTTTCTCTGTAAGAGATATGCCTGAAAGAGGGTCGTCCTTATGGCCATCAAAACCAGCTGAGATTAATATAAATTCAGGCCTAAAGGTTCTTATCTTTGGCAAAATTATATTGTCAAAGACATTTAGATATTCTTTATCAGTGCTTCCTGCTTGCATAGGTATGTTCAGATTGAAACCCCTGCCTTTTCCCTCTCCAATTTCGTCCTCAGACCCAGTCCCAGGATAATAAGGGTATAGGTGCAGGCTAATATATAATACACTCGGGTACTCATAAAAGATCTGCTGAGTTCCATTTCCATGATGGAGGTCCCAGTCTAAGATTAAAATTTTACTTAGGTTATATTTCTTTTGCAGGTATCTGGCTGCTATTGTAACATTATTAAAGATGCAAAAACCGCTCCCTTTATCAGAAAAGGCATGGTGGCCTGGCGGCCTGATTGCGCAAAAACCATTTTCTGCGTTATTTTCCATAATCAGCTCTACTCCCTTCAAAATACAGGTCACCGCACTTAGCGCAGCCTCAAAGGTTCCCTCTGAAACTACTGTATCAGGGTCTAAATTATAAAAAGTCTTTTTAGAGACTGCCTTTATAAAATCTATGTATTCCCCAGTATGCACTGCTCTTATCCATTCTGTTTCTGAACCCTGAGGCTCTGGTTCAAAAACTAAAAGACTTTCAATAAGTTTTGTGGCCTTAAGTCTTCTTAGTATTGCCTCTAATCTAGATGCCCTTTCAGGATGATGGGGTCCTGTATTATGGAGAAGGCAGTTTGGATGGTATAAAAAAGCGGTGGGCATTATCTCAGTTCAAACGATATTATCACGTTGAAGTTTATCTGTGACTGATTCAGTTCTTCTGGAAAAGGAGGGAAAGGGCTTGCTTCTCGAACGCTCTCACTTGCTGCTTTTTTTAAGAATAGATTTTCTGCAGACCTTTCATCTATGACCCTCAATTCTAATAACTCGCCATTAGAGGCCACAACAAAACTCAAATATACCTCTCCCTCAGGAAAATTTCTCGCCTTTAAAAATTTCCTATCTGCACAATCTTTTATCCTTTCTCTGATGGCCCTATAATAAGAAATATATATGGGCTTTTTCTTTATTTCCTCTGATACCTCCCCAGATTCCTTGGGCTTTGATTCAATTGAGGTCTCTTTCTTTTCATTTAGCTTTTCAAGCTTCGCCTTGCTCTTATCTTGAGCCTTTGATTCTAAGATTTCTTCTTTTTTTATCTCTGGCAGTTTTTTTGCAATGGTCTGAGAACGCCTTGTTACCTGCTGTGACCTCTGCGGCTCCTGTATTTTGAAATAAGTAACTTCAATCTTTTCAAGCACCCGACGACTGGGCAAAAAAGGAACATTCGGAAAACGGGCAAATAGGATTGAATGAAGCAAAAGAGAAATCAGTAGGGCATATTGAAAGGAACGGGTCTCGGTCATAACTATTCGACTATAATCCTGCATTCAGGCAGCGCCTCAAGAAATTTATGGCCATATCTGCGGGCTATTATTCGATTGTCAAGGATAACAACAATCCCTTTATCCTGCTTGCTCCTTATAAGCCTTCCAAAACCCTGCTTCAAACGCAAGACCGCCTCTGGCAGAGAATATTCTAAGAAAGGGTCTCCACCTCTATTTTTAATCTCCTCAAGCCTGGCCTCTATCAAGGGCTGGTCTGGAACTGAAAAAGGGAGCCTGGTAATAATGACAGAGCTCAAGGCCTCACCCTGGACATCTATGCCCTGCCAGAAACTATCAACCCCAAATAGCACAGAGCCAATATTTTTTTTGAACTCCTTAATCATCCTTTCCCTGCTTAAAGACTCGCCCTGTTTATATATTTCTATACCCCTCTCTTTTAAAAAATTTTGGAGCTTCTTATAAACTATTTCCATCAAGGCATAACTTGTAAAGAGAACAAATGTGCCTCCGTCCGTCATAGACAGATATTTCTTAATATTATCTGATACAGCATCTGAATATTCCTC
>JBBIOC010000024.1:0-14504 GCA_037443585.1 Candidatus Omnitrophota bacterium | reverse complement strand
GACGCCAAATGCCCTGGAAATAATATGAGTGGGGTCTGCAGCCATAGGATACTTAATATCAGAAAGCAACTTCTCAGAACTCTGCCAGGCATAATGGACAAAGTGGGTATCTGTGCTCATAGAGACTAACTCCGCACCTTCCTTCTTTAACTCCTTATACCTTTCACCTACATCAGCCAGTTCAGTTGGACAGACAAAGGTGTAATCCGCAGGATAGAAGAAAAGTATCAGCCAGTTGCCCTTCTTGAAGATATTTGAAAATTTAAGTCTCCCAAAGTCCTTCTTATCTGGAAAATAAACATCTATTTCAAAATCCTGAATTTTCTCTCCTACACTCAAAACCTTCAACTCTTCCATATATCCTCCTTTCTATTCTGGTTCAATATCGCTGTGTGGAGCGCGCTTAAACTCAATAACCTTTTTAATGCGGACCAAGATAAGAGATAACCTCTTTATCACTCATATCAGGGAAATCTTCATAAAAAGAGGCCACAGCAAAGTATGCGATATTGCTAATATGTAAGACTGCTATCCTATCAGAATTCTTCTTAACCAATTCAAAGGCCTCTCTATGGGCTACGGGCGCAGCGGAAATTATCTCCTTAGCACCTTTTGCCTTAGCAAATTTAATCGCAGCTAACATTGTATAACCGCTGGCTAACCCATCATCAGTCAATATTACCGAACGTTCCTCCAGTGAAGGAAAGCGCTTATTCTGACGATATACTTTATTCCGCCTGACTACTTCTTTATAGACACCTTCTACTATTTTATCAATCTCAGCCTGTGTCAAACAGGTCTCTGATAATAATGCCTCATTAAATATGACTATTCTGTCCAATGTAACTGCCCCAAATCCTGCTTCTGGATTATGAGGCAATGGAAGCTTTCGTAAGACAATAGCATCCAGAGGGGTTTTAAGTTTTTTTGCTACCTGAGAGCCTATTACCACCCCGCCCCGTGGTATCCCTAAGACAATAGGATTTTTAAACTCAGGTTTTATTTCTAAAAGCCTCTCAGCTAAGATATCCCCGGCCTCTTGGCGATTGCGAAACATAACCATCTCAAATAAGTTTACACTTTAGTCCTGGACTAAAGTGTAAACTTATTTCTATTTTGGGCCTGTAGACCAGGTTTAAACCTGGTCTACAGGCTATTAGTTTTTCTTTCGTGTTTTTATTCGTCTTTATTAGTGTCTTTGCATCTCTTACAATACCCATAAAAATCTATTCGGTGATATTCAACTCTAATCCCTGACCTCTTGCTCACCCTTTCATCCAGATCTTTTAATACAGGTTCATCTAAATCAAAGACCCTTTTACACTTTAGGCATATGAGATGATAGTGATTTTTGGTATCACCATCGTAACGACAACTGTATCTTCCACAGACTAATTCTAAAATCTTTCCCTCATCCCTCAATAGATTTAGATTGCGATAGACTGTGCCAAAACTTATAGAAGGCAGTCTCTTCCTCACTATCTTAAATATAGAATCCGCCGTAGGGTGAGTCCTTGTTTTCTTTAGCTCTTCAAGGATTAACCTCCTTTGTCTGGTCTCTCTTCTCAAAATCGCCTTTCTCATATTATTAGTAATAATTCCTATTAGCAATAATATAATAACATAATCCTAATTTCTGTCAAGTGATTTTTTAGATTTTTAAGAAAAGGACTTTAATAGATGGGCTATTTTGGAATCCCTGTCTATAGTCTCTTTAGGCTGTAACCCTGCGAATTTATCTTCAAAGGTGGGTGAGTCTTTTTTATAGAATACCCCTAATGCGATTGGTGAATCTTTATTGTAATCCCATTCTCTAATCTTCCCAAAGGCCTGATTGTAATCCTCTGGGTTGTGGTCTTTGAGTTCATATACCCTCTTTTCATAATATTCATACATATTATAAAAAGTAACACAGACCTGCAATACATCTACCAAGGAAAAGCCCTTATGGAGAATCGCTTCTTTAAAGAGTTTCTTAAGCAGGTCTATGCCGTGCGAAGTCCCTCTGGCAATAAAAGTAGCGCCACTTGAAAACATAAGCTCAAGTGGATTTATAGGTACTTCGAGCGTCCCAAAAGGAGTAGAGCGGCCTTTAAAACCCAAAGGCGAGGTTGGCGTGTATTGCCCTGTAGTAAGGCCGTATACACGGTTATTATGTATTATCATTGTGATATCTATATTCCTCTTAGCAGCAAAAATCAGATGCTCCACGCCCTCTCCATAGGCATCTCCATCACCAGCAAAACCAATGACCTTAAAATCAGGCCTTGCTATCTTTATTGCTTCTGCTGCTGGAGGCACCCTTCCGTGTATAGAATAAAAACTATTTACATTTATATAATCTACAATCTTTCCGTGACAACCAATGCCAGAGACTAAAACTACCTTTTCTAAAGGCAGACCTTCTTCATTCAGCGATTTTAATACTGATTTAATTGCATTTAGAATAGCAAAATCCCCGCAACCAGGACACCAGGTGTTAGCAGCATATGTTCCTAAGTCTTTCTGTATCATATTAAATGTTTCGCTAATTTAAAAACTCACTCTTTTATAGCACAGATAATCACAGATTAGAAGAAACAGATGATCACAGATAGATTATCTATATAAAGGCTTAACTTACTTAGAAATAAAAAAACTCGATATTTTTTAATCTGTGATCATCTTGTATCTCTTCATCTGTGGTCATCTGTGCTTCAAAAATAGGTTAAATATGTCCCTTTATCCTTTCCCCTAACTCATCCACACTAAAAGGCCTGCCATCATATTTTAAAACCTTCTCATCTACACTCAGGCCATAGCGATTGATGAGTCTTGCAAACTGTCCAGTAGCATTGTTCTCTACGCAAATAGACTTCTTTATTCCCAAAAGCGCCTCCTGAAATTCCTTTAAGGGAAAAGGGGAAAGCACCACTGGCATAATAACCTTTATACCCAAGTTCTCTGCCACCTCAACACATACGCCCTTATTAGAACCCCAGCAAACAATGCCAAACTCAGAATCCGCTTTCCCATAAACTCTCACAGGTCTAAATCTCTTCAACTCTTCTGCCAGTGAATTTTCTTTTCTAAGCCGTTTTTTCTGCATCGCAGTAGCTATATTGGGGTCTTCAGTAGTTATGCCAAATTCATCGTGTTCATAACTATCTATCTTTACAATCGCCTCTTTATCCCCTGCAAATGTAAGAGGTGAAATTCCTGTCTCTGTATCCAAGTATCTTTTATAAGTGGTTTTTCTATCCCATAATACAGGCCCTTCTTCTTTAACATCCTCAACCAAAGACATATCAAAACTGTAGACCCCTTCACAAAGATTCTTGTCAGAAAGGATAATTGCAGGGACCTGATACTTCCAGGCTAAATTTAAAGAAATTGTGGACCACAGATACGCCTCCTCTGAATCCCCAGGTGCAACTACAAGCCGTGTAAACTCACCCTGCCCTGCATTTAAGACAAAGTGCAATTCTGTCTGGCCTGAATAGGTGGGAAGACCTGTGCTGGGCCCAGGCCTCTGGCCAAGCATAATTACAACTGGCAGCTCACTCATCCCTGCAAAACTAAGGCCCTCTGTCATAAGACAGAACCCGCCGCCTGAAGTACCTACAGCAGCCCTCTCTCCTGCATAAGCAAAACCAAGCGCCATCAAGATTACCCCGATTTCGCTCTCCGGATGGATAACCTTCAATGAAAACTCTTTTGACACGCCCGCAAGAAAATGTAATAGGCTTGAAGAAGGTGACATAGGGTAGGCAATGTAGTCTTTCAACCCTCCCTTAATAAGCCCAAGGCCAATTGCTTCGTTTCCTGAAAGAAGAGGCAAACCTTCCTGCGTCAATCTCTCTATCTTAATTAATTCCCTTGACTCGTCATACCCCCTTCTGCTTACCTTTAGATTTATATCAATATCTTTGGGAATCTCCTTTCTTAAAACCTCTTCTAAAATAGTCCATTCTATTCCAACTGCCTTGCAGAATCCCCCTATTAGACAGGAGTTGCGCATAACCTGCGGGGCATTGGCTTCTTTCAAAATCTTTCCTATGGCAAGCCCTATGCCACACGTGGGCCCTACGTCTGCCTTTACCTGGTCAGAGTCATAAAGAAATAAGCAATTATTCTTTAGTTTATTTCTGTGCAGATTCAATGTATCTGTATTTAAGGCCAATATAAAATCTATCCGATTTAAATGTGCAGAGATCTTATTAGAAGAGGCTCGAATAATAGAAAAGGTATGCCCCCCTCTAATAATAGAAGGATAGTCGCGATATATATAGATACGATAACCCAGCCTATTTAAGATGCGGGCAATAACCACCCCTGCCCTGTCAATGCCATCCCCTGCCTTGCCGCCAAAGAGAATAGAAAAATCATTCATTGTAGAGAGTCCTGAAATTACTTTTTAACGCGGATACACACGGATTACACGCTGATTTACGCGGATTTTTCATTGGATTATCCGAGACCATCCGCGTGCAATCCGCGAAAATCCGCGTTTAAGAAATTTTTTACCCCTTCCCTAATCCTGTACTCCACTTCCCCATCAGGCAATCCCTGAAAGTCAATTATATCAATGAGCTTAAATTTTGAACCTTTAAATCTCTCCTCTATCTTTTTCCTTACAACATTGCCCCAACCATAGGAAGAAAGAATTAGTATAGGTCTTGGGGAATCTGCCTTTTCAATGAGTAGGTCTATGAAATGCCTCATATATGGAAAGAGGTCTGCCTCATAGACCCCTGTGCCCAGGATTATGCCCTGCGCATCAATAACCTCGCCAAGTATATCACTTATTGGAGCATAATTTGTATCAGTAAATTTGTATATTAAGGTCTTATACCCCTTTTGGTCCAATTCCTTAGCGGCCATTAAAACTGCCTTGTCCACAAATCCATACATTGAGCTATATATAATTACAATCTTATTTTTTTCAGGTACTGCCTGCGCCCATCTTTTATAATAATCAATTATCACTCTGGGATTCTTCTTCCAAACCAGGCCATGCAAAGGCACCAGTAGTCTTATATCCAATCCTAATTTGTCTAATTTTTCTATATTCTTTACAATGTGTTCGCGGTAGTGGCCTATTACTGTCACAAGATATTTTTTTGCAAAGGGCAGATATTTAAGAACAGTCTCTTCGTCCTCGTCAAAAAGCTTCTCAGGCATAGAATATGCTCCAAAGGCATCGCCAGATAAAAGTATCCCATCTTGTGCTATGTAGGTCATAATGGTCTCTGGCCAATGTAATAAAGCCGTATAAATAAATTTTAGCCTATTTCCAGCTATATCCAATTCCTGGCCATCTACAACATCTTTAAAATTTAACTTAACCTTATAGAAACCTTCCAGCATTTTTTTTGCTAAGGTATGTCCATAGACTTCTGTCTTGGAGCCGTTTATTTCGAGGAGCTTTGCCAAGGTGCCGCTGTGGTCTGGCTCAGCATGATGGATGATTATAGAATCTATCTTTTTAGGGTCTACTAACTTACTTAAGGTCTCTAAGAATTCTTTTTCATAAGAATATTTCCAGCCATCAAATAGGATTGTTTTCTCATTGGAGACCATCAAATAGGCATTATAACTTATGCCCTCTGGTATATACCATAACCCTTCAAAGTACTTTACTTTTTCATCATCCACTCTGAGAAGATAAAACCCTTTGGCAAGTTCGCTTATATATGTCTTAGGCATAGCCTATGAATCTCTCTATCTTTATGTCTTCCCTCTTGCATCCTATATCTAAACACAGCCCCTCCATCGCCCCTACCAGCCCTGGAGGGCCAAATATAAAAAATTTCCTCTCATTTAAATCTTTCATCCTTTCTATTACAATGCCCTTGTTTATCTGGCCATAGATGCAGCTGCTATCTTCCGGCTGACAGTCAGTTATTGTATAAAAAACCTTTATCCGGGGATTTTTCTCCTGCCAGTCATACAATTCTTTCTTGAATGCAATCTCTTCTTCAGTTCTATTAGAATAAAATAAACTTACGTCTGTCTGCAAGCCTTTATCCATAATATATTCTAGGATTGAGATAACCGGCGTTATGCCTATGCCGCCGACTAAAAACGCTATTCTTTTATAATCCTCTTTAAATATGCAACTGCCCATCGGGGCTCTCAATAGAACCTCTTCGTCTCTCTTAAGAGCTTTCAGTCTCTGCGAAAAGGCGCTTTCACTTATTCTCTTTGTTACCTCTATATATCTCTTTGTAGGCGAGGAGGAGAATGAGAGGTATTTGTTCAATTCCTTATTGTGAAGATTCTTTTGGTCAAATACAATCTCTAAGAATTGGCCTGGTATAAATTTAAGCCGCTCTTTTGGAAGAAATCTAAAACTATCTATTGATGGGGTCCTGCTTATGCGTTCGATAAAGACGGCTTTTATTTCTTTTACATCCATCTGCTATGCCTATACCTTCTCGAACATATCCTTCCCTACGCCGCATTCAGGACAGAGCCAGTTCTCTGGCAGAGCCTCAAAGGCTGTCCCGGGGGTTACGTCGTTTTCAGGGTCGCCATTCTGTGGGTCATAGATATAACCGCAGACCGTGCATCTGTATTTATCCATATTAAGATTTCCTCTTCTGTAAAAAGAAAATACTCAAGAGATTTCCGCTAAGCAATGCTGAAATAGAATAGTCAAACCGCGGCAATATTAATAAAGCCAAAAAAGCCAATACCCCGATCAAGCCTCCATAGAAAACTTGGGCCTTTTTATCAGGAGGTGTTGTCTTTGGTTCAGTTAAAATAAAGAATAGAAAATAGGGATTTATAAAAAAGAGACTCTCTTTTAGAGACATGCCTCTAAATAAGGCATAAGAAAATAATAAAAGAGAGTTGGGTATCAAGAAACTTAAGATGAGTTTCCACCTTCTAATCTTATAGACTATAAATAGACCTAAAATTATTAATAAAAAAATCGGGCTGGAGGCCCACCAGGATAATACTGAAGAAAAGAAAACTTGTGATAAGAATAGGCCAAAACCTGCAGGGTTAAAGATGTGCCTTTTGGATATCCTTATGAGATGTTTGGATAGTATAGCTAATAAAGAGGCAAATACATATACAAACCATCCCTGATGAGGGGCGAGCAATTCTGAGATAATCAGGCCTGAGATGCAAGCACTTTTAGAGAATTTAAATTTTCCTTCTCTTTTTCTTATAATTAAACCATCTATGGCCAATGCACAAGCAATTACTATTAATACCTGGCCTAATATACCAAAACCCATATGAGGTATATTTAAGATACCAAGGAGCAAAAGAAAGAAAATCATATAGGTCTTGATATCTAATGCTAATAATCGCATATTAAATCTACCTTACGATTAATCTTCCATGCATCCTGCCGTGTCCTGGGCCGCAATATACACTGCAATATATAGTAAATTCACCTGGTTTAGAAGCTGTAAATTCTATCGCTTTAGTCTCGCCCTTGGGCAGTTTCTCATTTATTCTGTATTCTTTAATCTGTATCCCATGAGTAACATCTGCAGATTTTACCAAGAGCCTGACCTTTTCACCCTTTCTTACCACTATTGGGTCAGGCTTAAATGCATATCTATATGCTTCTACTTCTATCTCCCTGATATCCTTATTCTCTTCACCTGACGCAGGCAAGGCAAATAAAAACATTGTTAAAAATATAGTGATATATATTCTCATTGTCCTTTACCTCCTAACTCAAAGCCCTTAATTGCTTTATTATCTCCCTGCAAAAAGCTGGCAGGTCATATGGGTTACGGGAGGTAATAAGGTTTTCATCCACAACAACTTCTCTGTCAAAAAATTCTGCCCCTGCATTGACCATATCATCCTTTATAGCAAAAAAGCCTGTGGCCTTTTTCCCTTTTAAAATCCCTGCAGAGACAAGGACCCAACCACCATGGCATATTGCTGCAACAACTTTTCCTGCCAGATACATATCCTTAACAAACTTATTTACCTCTTTATACCTTCGGAAGATATCAGGCGCATAGCCGCCAGGGATTACCACCCCTGAAAAATCACCAACCTTAGCCTCTTTTATAGATAATTCTTCCTGCGCAGGATAGCCCTCTTTGCTCTTATATTCCTTCTTTGAGCCTGTCCCAAGTAAAACAGTCTCTATACCTTCTTCACGCAAACGAAGGTAGGGATACCATACCTCTAAGACCTGATATTGGTCCTCAACTAAAATAGCAACTCTCTTCATATTCATCCCCCCAGTTCGTCGATGATCTTCGCAATTATAAAGTCATTCTCTGTCAGACCACCTGAGCTATGGGTAGTAAGGGTAATCTTCAACTTATTATAGATTATTGTCATTGTAGGGTGATGGCCTTGTTCTTCAGCTATAAAAGAAACAAGGTCTAAAAAATATTTTGCTTCTACAAAATCTTTAAATTTAAACTCTCTTGTAATTTTTTTACCCTCTACTATTTGCCAATCTGGATGCTGGGCAATTAATTTCTCAACAGTTTCTTTTGGAAGGGGTGGTGTGCCTGCTTCACAAGGCATACATTTTGAAGGCAATTCTTCTTTGATGGAAAGCGCAGGGTTCTTTATAACCTCTTCTAAACTTTTCAAAGCACCTTCATAATCAAGGTGCGTAGCTAATTCTTCTTGAATCTGAAAATACCTTATGAAATTATTCTTATCTAAGATAAGAACAGCTCTTGCCAATAGATTGAGTTCCTTAATAAGCAGTCCATAATTTATGCCAAATGAAGAGAATTTATAATCGGATAAGACTGCTACATTCTTAATATCATTAGCCTGGCAAAATCTTTTCTGTGCAAAAGGCAAATCCTTACTAATCCCAAGTACTACAACATCCGAAGAAAGCCCCAGAGCCCTTTTATTAAACTCTTTTACCTGCGCGTCACACACAGAGGTGTCCAATGAAGGAAAAGAATTTATAAGTTTTATCTTTCCTTCAAAATTAGAAAGACTTACCTCCTTTAAGTCCTGAGCAACTACTCTAAAGTCAGGGGCTTTGTCTTCTACTTTTAAAACCCTGTCCACTAATATCATTGGGCTTCCTTTAAAACTAACTTTTCTTAGCATATTTCCTTTCCATTACTTTTTTTTCATTATATGCCTCTGCCTCCCTCTCTTCAATAGTAATCGCATTCAAAGGGCAATGGCCGAGGCAGGCGCCCAGACCATCGCAGTATAAGTCGCTCACAAGTGTGGCCTTATTGTCTATAATCTGTATTGCACCTTCAGGGCAATTCGGAATACACAGACCACACCCATTGCATTTGTCTCTATCTATCTTTATAATCTTCCTCTTCGCCATATTATCTATACAAACAAAATACCTGTTCAACCTACGCGGGTGAACAGGTAAATAGGCACACTTCTTAAACTGCTATTACTTTTTTAACCTCAGGCACAACTCTTCTAATCGCCTGCTCTACCCCTTGGGTCATTGTCATCTGTGACATAGGACATCCACCGCAAGCACCTGTCAGTCTGACCTTGACAATGCCATCTTCAACACTTACTAACTGGATATCCCCGCCATCTGCCTGTAAAGCAGGCCTTATCGTTTCTAATGCTTTTTCAACCTTTTCTCTCATTTTGCCACCTCCGAGTTTTACAAAGTAAAATTCGTCCCGAGCGGCTATAGTCTTCCGTCTATGCCGCGAGGGACAGTCTTTTAACCAATTTAGCTACGCTTTGTCCTAATTTTCTACATTCTTTTAATGCCCTCTCGTCAGGTTCATTTATTGCAACTGGCCCATAATGGTCGCCCTTTGGCTCACCCTGGATTATCATTCCATGAATCAATAAAGCCTCTAATATGCTTAAGATTACAGTTTCGTTTCCACCCCCAATATTTGCAGAAGAACAAAAGGCCGCACCCACCTTTCCAGCGAGTCTTCCATGAAATTTAACACTCTCATCAATGAGTTTCTTTATAGGCCATGCCATTATACCATAATAACAAGGTGAACCAATCACAATCCCATCGTAATTTAAAAATTCATCAGCCTGTGTCTCTTCAGCCCTCTTTTTGACTACCTCAATGCCTTCCCGCTTTATCGCCTCTTCAATAGCATCTGCCATCTTTGCTGTATGCCCTGTCCTGGAATAATAGACTATTAAGACCTTTGCCATATAACACCTCCGATTTACCCAAATAAGTTTACACTTTCGTCATTGTCAAAAGTGTAAACTTATTTTCAGTGCTTATGATGTTTAAATTGCTCAACATCTTCAAAGCTACTCAATGGTGACATCTGCCTCAATCTATCTGTAATCAGCGGCAGTTCTTTTAAGAATATTTCCACTTTCTCAAGGGAATTTTCTATCCCTAAACTAAATACCACAGAGCCTTGCGCCCAGACAGGGTCAATACCAATTGCATTAAGCACATGTGAGACCTTGAGCGCCTCTGATGAACAAGTTGAGCCACTAGTCCCAGCTATACCTGCAAAACTGAGGTGCAGTAATATTGATTCTCCTTCAATAAATTTAATACAAAAACTAGCATGGTAAGGGAGACGGTTTGTGCGTTCGCCTGTCAAAAAGCAATCTGGAATTTTTGCTAAAGTGCCTTCTATCAATCTTTCTCTTAAATTAAAAAGATAACCTTTGCGCTCAAGCAATTTCTCCTTAGCAATCCTCGCAGCAATACCCATTCCGGCTATCCCAGCTACATTATGGGTCCCTGCGCGCAGTCCCTTCTCCTGAATCCCCCCTTCTATTAATGGCAAAACCCTAATGCCTTTCCTAACATACAAAGCCCCTGTGCCCAATGGGCCATAAAATACATTGCCTGCCATACTCAAAAGGTCGATATTTAATTCCTTAACATCTATTGAAATAAAACCAACGCATGCAACAGCATCTGTATGAAATATTACACCCTTTTCTCTTGCAATTCTACCTATTTCTCTGATAGGTTCTAATGTCCCAATCTCATTAGAGGCTGAGGTTACTGTAATTAAAATAGTATCCTTTCTAATAAGAGAAGAAATCTCCTCGGAATCAATATTTCCCTTTCCATCTACCTTGGGCCAGGAAATCTCAAACCCTTGTTTCTCTAAATTTTTCAGAGGGTGAAGAACAGAGTGGTGCTCAATGGGGCTGGCTATGATATGTTTTCCCTTTTTTGAATAAGCAGAGGCTACACCTTTAATAGCAAGATTATTGGATTCACTGCCGCAGCTTGTAAAGATTATCTCCTCAGGTGCAGCGCCTATAAGAGCTGCCACATCTATCCTTGCATCCTCAAGAGCCTTTCGTGGCTTCTCGCCTAAGATGTGCCTGCTCAAGGGATTGCCTATATCTTCAGATAAAAAGTCCATCATCGCTTCTCTTGCTTCTGGCAATATTGGCGCGCAGGCTAAATGGTCAAAATTAATTGGTTTCATGTCTCTCCACATAGGCGACAAATATGCCTTCTCTATTTTCTAAAGAAAGAAGTTTATTATTTGTCTCTTTACACCAAGCAGGCAAATCCTCGCAAACCCCTGGGTCGTCTGCTAAAAGCTCTACTACTTCGCCTACCCTTACTTTCTCCAGTTCTAATTTTAGTTTCACAACTGGAATAGGGCAAAATAATCCTATAGCATCTACTTTTGATTTTGCTTTAATCCTATTACCAACTATGTCCATTTCTCCTGTTGGTCAATGAATAAGTTTACACTTTCGTCATTGTCAAAAGTGTAAACTTATTTTTATATATACGCTTAAATATTAAATTAAATAAATAGGATTTGGCCATTACTAGTTTCAGTAAGAAACGTAGCTATACCCATACTTCTGTCTACCACATCTATAAATTCATCCCGGGCGATATTAAGTAGCCCCATAGAATTTGTGCAGGCATAAAATTTAGCCCCCATTATCTTAGCCTGATCAAAGAGTTCTGAAATCTTTAATATATGACCTTTTTTAATATTATACTCCAAAATCTCTTGGTGGGCCTTACCTTCTCTATCAAGTTTAAAAGTGGAAGGCTTCTTTCGTCTAAGATATTCCAGGGCCCAATAGGTAAAGAAAAACCTTACCTCCCTGCCCAATGCCAAGGCTGCCAAGGCAATAGACAACCCATGATACAGCCTATCATAAGAACTGCTATGAAATATTATTGATAGCCCCTGTTTATTCATACCCAGCTCTGTCCTTATTTCTTTCTAATCTTTTCTGCCCAATCCAAAAGTGCCACCCCTGCCTTTCTTGCAGCTGTGAATCTCTCTGCTAACTGAGCGATTTCCTTTGCCTTAAGCCTCTCAGACAGAATTGCCAGGCCATCGCAGTTTGAAACATGTACCAAAAGCGCTCTAGCTGCATTAGAAGCTTGTTTTGCTTCGTCATCTCGCAGGGTATCTTTCTTTAATAGCTCAGCACAGGTTCGAGCAGTATTAATCACATTATCGTGCTCTTTGAGCAACTGGTCAACATACTCACCCAAAAATACTCGGAGCGCAGGGTACAGGGTCTCCTCCTCATATCTGAAGTGTGGCCCAACTAACACATTTAAATTGCCGAGTATCTTTCTTGCCTTTGGGATTGCTTTTGACTCCAAGGCCTTTATCATACCCAGCAACCCATCCCTAACCTTCCTGTGGTCCTCCCTGAATTCCTCAATTGGGTCTAATCTTTTTACCATAAACTCCACCCCCTTTCAAACAGTGACCTCCCTTTTTGCTTCTTTACATTCCAGAAACCTCTGGTTTAGGTCATCCTTATCATCCTTACTAAATTTCTTGGCAAGCGAAATCAGGTCATTACATTCAGAAAAAAGCTTAGATAGTCTCGGCAATGTCTCAAGGATATAGGATAACTTATCCCTATCCAGTTTATCTTTACCTAAAAGCACCTTTGATTTTGCTAAAAAATCTCTCATAGTCTCTTGTTCTTTACCCAAGTTTCCAGTTATCTCAAGTATCAATCTGCGCAGTCTCGGATAGAGGTAGTTTTCTTCAAAACTAAAATGTCCTTCAGTGATATATTCTATCTTTCTTAAGATTCCCCTCGCCTTATCTTGGTTTAGCGTCTCAACTGCATTATGAAACTTACTCACAAGCTCAAGTAATTCAGTGTGGTCCTCTAAAAAACGGTCGATAAAATTATCGGACTTTGGCATCTTTGACTCCTTTTTTAAACCTTTTTTATCCTTACAATCCAATCATTAGGTCCTTTTTGTTCATACTCCCATTCATATTTATCCTTATACTCTACCTCAAATTGATACCAGAGAGGTTTAGGGTCGTGGTCGTTTATAATCTTTAGAGCCTCACCTGATTTTAAAGTGTCCCAGATCTGAAATATCTTCTCGTGTCGCTCAAATGGTGGCATTGGTCTTAGGTCTAAGGTCTGTGTCCTATCTGTCATACTATTCGCCTCCTCCCTTTTTAAAAATTCCTGCAAAACACAGGCATTATTTCTCTTTTCATCTTTAGCCGCATAGACTAGGGTGACAGTTCTTTGCTTAGACAGGCTTTCTAATTCTTTGGTCAATTTATTTTTCTTAAGTTCTTCGATATAACGTTTTTTAAACTCATCCCATCGTTCTTCTTTGTGACCAAACCATTTGCGCAAGGCATCGCTTGGAGCAATCTCCTTCATCCACTCATCTATTCTCGCCCCTTCTTTAGTGAGACCTCGCGGCCATAGACGGTCAACTAAAATCCTCATTCCATCACTTTTATCTGGTTTCTCATAGATTCGCTTAATCTTCAACATATTCATAGCTCTTTGGTTTCAAAAAGTCCTTTGACTTCTTCAAATAAAACTGCCTTCACCCTCTCCTGCCACATATCTTGGAATTCTTCCCTTTGTTTTTTGCTTGCTGTATCCGCAATGCATTTTGTAAAGAGTCTGCCTATGCCTTCTCTCTGTGGCAACCTTTCTGGATGATAAGTAACTTTTACTGACTTTTTAGTATCATCACGGGTAAATACAAAGGTATTCGGCTCTGTATTCTTTTCATCAAAGATTAGCTTACGCTTCCGTTCAAACCTGCCACTCAATCCAGCAAAACCTGTTTCTGGCGCTGCGCCAGTTATCAGACTTATTACCTGAGAGATTGGGCCATTTGCGCCGTCATCTACGCTCCCCAAGACCTTAACACTAATCTCGCCTCTTACTGGAGTTTTTCCCCCATACAATGCTTTTAGCGCCTTCTGTGTTATCTTAAATGCCCCGGAGACTGCAGGGCAGGAATGCCCTGCAAGCTTTACTGCATCTGTATAGGTATAAGCAATCTCCTCTCCTTCTTCAATTGCTCCTAAGAATTCAGCCAATGGGTCCCTTAATATTATAGACTCCACATCCTCATAGAAAGACTGCTTCCACCTTATTTGAACTTCACACATATCTCCCTCCCAACCCCTTAAGTATACATTTTCAGCATTGCAAGTTTTGTATACTTATTGAACCCATTCTTCTGAAAGCACATCCCCTTGTAAGCTCAGCACAATAGATTTAATGGGTATCTTTCTCTTCGCAGACTGTAGGGCTTCCTGTGCCATAGCCACTAATCCACCACAGCAGGGCACCTGCAT
>JBBIOC010000023.1:0-14769 GCA_037443585.1 Candidatus Omnitrophota bacterium | reverse complement strand
ATTTCTGTATTAAAGATAAGAAGAGGGTTGGGATTGTGAGCGGCGCCTCGACGCCTGATGAGTCTATTAAAGAGGTAGTTCAAAAATTAAAATTAAAAAGGGGTGATTAAATAATGGAGAAGGCTTTTGACCTTAAGTCAGCTTACCAAACAGGTTTTAAATTACTGAAAGAAGGTGATATTGTAAAGGGGAAGATTATTTCTATAGGGAGGAAGGATATTATCGTGGACCTGGGTTACAAATCAGAAGGGGTTCTATCAGTCTCTGAATTTCCAAATATCTCAGAATTGAAGGTTGGAGACGAGTTGGAGCTAATGGTAGAAAAACCTGAAAATGAAGACGGGATGGTAGTTGTTTCAAAGAGAAAGGCTGAAAAGACGCAGGGTTGGGACAATATCATAAACAATTATCGAGAGGGGGATTTTATTGAAGGAAAGGTCAGCAGAAAGGTAAAAGGCGGGATGATGGTGGATGTGGGCGTAGAGGCATTTCTGCCCGCTTCACTTATCGCCTTAAAAGGTTTTGGAAATATAAATCAGATGATTGGCCAGACGCTCAAATTTAAGATTGTCAAATTGAACAAGGCCAGGAAGAATATTGTGCTTTCAAGAAAGGATGCGCTTTTGAAAGAGAGGGAAGAGCAGAGGCAGAAGTTATTTGGCGAGGTAAAGGTAGGCGAGATTCGCAAAGGGGTAGTAAAGAATATCACAGACTTTGGCGCCTTTATAGATTTAGGCGGGGTTGACGGCCTCCTGCATATTACGGATATGAGCTGGGGAAGGGTTGCGCATCCAAGCGAGATTCTGGCGATAGGCGATACTATTGAGGTGATGGTCTTAAATTTTGACAAGGAGAATATGAAGATAGCCCTGGGGATAAAACAGAAGACAGAGAGTCCATGGAAGGATGTTGAGACAAAATTCCCAGTTGGCACAAGGGTCAAAGGCAAGGTAGTCAATATAATGCCCTATGGCGCTTTTGTAGAGATTGAGAAAGGACTTGAGGGTCTCGTCCATGTTTCAGAGCTCTCCTGGACAACGAGGATAAATAACCCAAGCGATGTACTGGCAATAGGAGATGTAGTAGAGGCAGTTGTTTTAAATGTGGATTCAGTAAGCCAGAAGCTCTCTTTAGGAATAAAACAGATTGAACCAAACCCCTGGATTGAGGCAAAGCAGAAATTTCCAGTGGGAAGTAAGGTCTTTGGCAAGGTGCGAAATATTACGGATTACGGCGCCTACATAGAATTAGAAGGCGGGCTTGAGGGATTTTTGCATACCTCAGATATCTCCTGGACACGAAAGGTCTCTCATCCTAAAGAGGTCTTGAAGAAGGGTCAGGAGGTTGAGGCAGTTGTCTTGGCAGTAGATTCAGAGAACCAGAAGATGAATTTAGGGATAAAACAGCTAATCCCTGACCCCTGGCCTCAGATAATTGAGAAATACAAGGCAGGCACTATTGTTGAGGGCCAGATTACAAAGATTGCAAATTTTGGGGTCTTTGTAGAAATAGAAAAGGACTTAGAGGGGCTTGTGCATATCTCTGAATTAGACCAGGGTGTCTCTGGAAATTTAGAAGAATCTTATAAGGTCGGCGATAAGGTCAAGGCTATTGTGATAAAGATAGATGAGGCAGAGCGAAAGATTGGGCTGAGTGTGAAGCAGGCGAAAGATATATAAAAAACGTTACATTTCTGTCACTGTCAAAAATGTAAACTTTTTGAAATGAATATAAATCAACAATTAGACATTATCAAACGTGGCACAGCTGAGATAATCTCTGAGAAAGAGCTTGTCTCTAAGCTTGAAAGAAAGAAGCAGTTGATAGTAAAGGCAGGTTTTGACCCAAGCGCCCCTGATATACATTTAGGCCATACTGTTCTTCTTAGAAAGATGCGGTATTTTCAGGAATTAGGCCATAGAGTCATATTTTTAATAGGTGATTTTACAGGAAGGATTGGTGACCCCTCAGGACGTTCCGAAACAAGAAAGGCCCTTACTGAAGAAGAGGTAAAGGCAAACGCAAAGACCTATAAGGCACAGGTATTTAAAATCCTGGATGAGAATAAGACAGAGGTTGTATTTAATAGCAAATGGCTCTCTAAGTTGGACCTAAGTAATACACTTGAGCTGACATCCCATACAACTGTCTCGCAGCTTTTAGCAAGACAAGATTTTAATGAGAGATATAAGAGCGGCAAGGATATAAGTCTCTTAGAGTTTATGTACCCATTGTTGCAAGGATATGATTCTATTGAACTTAAGGCTGATATAGAGCTTGGAGGTATTGACCAGAAGTTTAATCTTCTCATCGCTCGTGAACTACAGCGTGATTATGGTCAGGTGCCGCAGGTTATTATTATGATGCCCATTTTAATCGGGACTGATGGCAAAAATAAGATGAGCAAGTCCTTTGGAAATCATATAGGCATTAGCGAAGAACCGGTTGAGATGTTTGGCAAGATTATGTCTATCTCAGATGAACTTATGTGGCAGTATTATGAATTACTGACAGATGAGAATTTAGATGAGATTAAAAAATTGCACCCAATGGAGGCAAAAAAGAGATTGGCAAGTGAAATAGTCAGGCAATATCACGGAGAGAGATTAGCAAAAGTTGCATTGAATGACTTTGAAAATAAGTTCCAGAAAAGAGACCCATTTACTGAACTAAAATTAGAAATTAAGCCTTTTTCTAAGAATACGCTTTGTGATTTTTTAGTAGAAGAAAAGTTATGCCCCAGTAAAAGCGAATACAGACGATTAATTGAGCAGGGTGCAATAGAAGTAAATGGAACAAGGGTTAAAGAATTAGAATTTAAATTAGAGCCCAATAAAGAATACTATATGAAAGTTGGTAAGAAGCGGTTCCTGAAAGCAATCTTCAAATAACAATTAAAAAATGAAACACACCTTGAGATTAAACACAAATTAGCTTTTCTACAAGACGAATTAAAAAGTTTAAAATGTCTTGCCTGAAATAACTCGGCTTAAAGATTTTTTATTTTCTCTTTGACAATTTTAAATCTTATGATATACTTTGTAATGATATTATAAAAGTTAAAAATAGATAAAAATGACTAAAATGGAGGAATCAAAAGATGCTGAAATTTCCTTTCAAAAAAGGACTAAGTATTGCAATAACCCTCATCTTTCTCTTCTCTGACTTTGCCTTAGGCGCCCCGCCCAATAACAAAAGCTTCTTTCAAAACAAAAAGCCCAACTATCAAAGGATAATGCAACAAAACGAGGAGCTTCTAAATAAGAAGAAGGCAATACATCAAAAAGAAACGCTCACGCCTCAAGTTCAAGGCTCAAGGTTCAAGGAGACCGTAGACCAGGTTTAAACCTGGGCTACGGTCTTGAGCTAACATCCCTAAAAGACATCTCAGATGTTCATATCCCTGACTCACTTGGTAGAATAACAGAGGTATGGAACTCAAGTCTTCCAAACACAAAGCGTATCATACACTTCCAGGACCTCCACACAAACTACGAAGCCCAGAAGAACTCAAGCAAACTCATAGAGTACCTCTATAAGACATATGGAATAGACCTAATCTTATCAGAAGGCGCCATTGGTAAGATAAACCCCCAAAAGGTAAAGGAGCTTATCAAAGACAAAAAGACCCGAGACCTTGCTTCAAAGATTTTGATGCGCTCAGGTGAGCTTACAGGGGAAGAATATATAGCTTTAAACAGAGATTATCCCATACAGGTCTGGGGGGTTGAAAACTGGGATTTATATAGTAAAAACGGGGAACAGTTTAATAGAGTCATTAAGTATTCATCTGATCCACAGGTTTTCTTAACTCAGGTAGAACAGGCAATAAAAGCCTTAAAGCCTTTAGTCTATAACAAGCAACTCAAAGAATTAGAAGAAAAAGAAGCCCTCTTTAATGATAAGAAGATAGAATTAAATGACTATTTAGATTATCTTACCCAAACTGCAAAGAAACTAAACCTCGATATCTTAAATCCTTATACAAATATAACTCTCTTACAGAATAGCCTAAATTTAGAGAAAGACCTAAAGCCAGAGAAAGCCCAGGAAGAATTAAGGCTCTATCTAACAGTTTTAACACAAAACCTAAGCTCTAAATCTAAAACCAAAGACTTAGAGGAACTCACTCAAAAATCTCTACTCTTTCAACAAGAGAAAATTGCACCTGTTAAGTTCTATTCTTTCCTAAAAACATTAGGCGACCAAAATAATATCCCCCTTTCAACCTATAAAAACCTAAATTCATTTACTGAATACTTAGAGATAGCCTCAAAACTAGAATCTTACAAACTCTATCAAGAACTCACATCCCTCTTAGAAGAATTAAAACTAAAAGCCTGCTCAAACCAAGACCAGAAAGACCTCATAACTATCTCTAAGAATATCTCCTTCCTAAAAGACTTCTTTAATTTAAAGGTCTCAAATGAAGAGTTGGAATACTTCTTAACTCATAAGGAAGAATTCACAGTATCATACTTTAAGGGCAAAATAGATGAAACCCTAAAGGGTAAATTCCAGAGCGGGAACCCAGCCTTTAGGCTGTCCTATATTGATTATAATCCAAACATAATAGACTCAAAGTTTCAGGAATTAGAGGACTTCTATAAAGTAGTCTGGGAGCGCGATAAGGCTATAGTTGATAACTCTCTAAAACGTATGAATGAATTCAAAGAAGACTCATCTATTCTAATCGTAGGTGGCTTTCACACAAAAGGTATGACCAAGCTCCTAAGAGACAAGAATATCTCCTATATTGTGCTATCTGCAAATGCAGAAGGAGATATGGATGACCAACTCTATCATGAGTTAATCAGTGGCAAAAGGAAAACAATAGTAGAACTCATCCCTTATGCAAATGAGGTATTTAGGGAGTCTTTTAGGATTGCATTGATGTTAGATGAACAATTAAAAGAATTAGGAATTGTTAACCCGGAAGATCGGGCTAAACTAGCAGGTCAACTGGTTGCTATGGCAGTGGAGGAGGGTGGTTCTAAAATTCTTGTTCTTGAAGATGGTCGTGGAATTAAGGTAACAGGAGTCGGAACAAACACTAAGCTTAGTGTTCTTACTCCCAAAGAAGTTGCAGAACTGCAGAAAGCTAGGTATATTCAGGTTACAGCACAAAAAGAATATTTTGATGCAGGCGGAGATGTCTATTTTGAAAAATGGGGATATGTCCCCGGTTCAAATAATAATCAAATATGCCTGAAAGCAGACCCTTCAATTATTGCCAAACGAGGTAAGGATGGTAGATTTAGTGTGTTTAGTGGTGGATTGCAGGCTAAGTCATCAATTTCATTAGCTGTGGCTGGCATCATTGCTGTTACGCCACTAGAGACAAAAGTAGAGACCACAGCAGCTTTATTATCTAAACCACTTTCTACTATTCAGGTTCAACAGAGACAAGTGAGTGAAAAAGATGTATTAACTAATGCTCAAATTGAAAAAATAGTTAACGGTATGGACAGATGGCTTTCTAAAATTTCCCAGACCAGGACAGGACTTCCACCAAGTCATGTAGGAGACACCAGAGAGGTAGCTATTAAACACGGTTTTGCTACAGGTGGATTTACATACGATCTGGCACACATGGCATTACGATATGCCAGGACAGGCAAATTCCAAGAGGCAAGGAAAATTATATTCTATTTTGCAGAAAGATTTAATAAGTATACAGTTGAAGAATTAAGGGGTATGGTAGATAATCACAATGTGTATGGTATCTTGAGATTACTTCCTGGTCCGGCTGATGGGAGATTACGCAAGCATATAATAAATTGTATAGATGTAAGTTCACCGTGGGAGCAAGGCAATGGAATTATTGAATGGTATACTGATGGCGGTCCACAAAGTTGGTTAGGTATGGCTACTGTTCAAGAGCTAATGTTTGATAATGGGCTTAATTCCATACAGCGCAGAGAACTTGAAAAATTTGCGGTTGAATTAGCAGAGACAATTATGGGGCTCTTTCATCCTGAAAATGTAGTCTCTGCTGGTCCTAAAAAACAGGATGTTTATCCTGGTGAACCTGCCAGAGAACATTTAGGGCATATAGAAAATATGTGGGATCATTATAAGTTTCTAAACCTGTTAGCAGGATATCTTGAATCCAAAAATAAATATCCAGATTTAGTAAAGGAATATAGAAAGAAAGCAAAAAGTATCCTTATAGGGTTAAAGAATAAGGGGGCATTGGTAAAGGAAGGTGATATTGCATATTTCTGGCAAGGGTTTAAAAACGGGCAGATTAATAAACAGATTCCTACAGATGTACAAGCCTGGGCTATAGCTTCTGTAGGCCCCAAAAAATTGAATGAAGTATTTGGCGATGGAACTGCAGAAGGGTTGTTAAATTGGTTGATTAAACATAGCCTGGTTTTGGTTGATTATATTAGGCCTGATGGATATCTGGTTACAACCATCGGTGCAGATTTTAGTGACCCACATTTGCCAGATATAGTAGGTCAGAGGTATGGAGCAAGACCTCAGATTACAGATGAATGGAATGCAGGTGTAATAGGAGCAATGGATGTAATTGTAATGGATGCAATGGTAAGTTATTATTCTGAAATTGGAAAAACAAAAGAAGCAGAAGATTACTTGGCTATGGCAGATGCCTTGAGATGGTTTGCTCTACAGAGGAAAACAGAAACAGACGGCATTGTATATTGGCAGTATTCTACAGAACCTGATATGGCTACAGGATACGGTTGGAATACGCCAGATGCACCTGGAGGAAGTCTTGCTGGTAATCAGGTTATATTTGCACTCCTTGGAATAAATCCATTTGATCCTTCAGCAAAATCCAGCGGAGCAGTCGAAGGGATACGCAGGTTAGGTGTGGAAAAAGGTATAGAGTTACTTTTAGCAAGAATGAATCCCGAAAATAAATTCAGTGAAAATCCTGTTATTAGACCAAAAGAAAGACCTAAAAAGGTAGCAGAATCCAGGGTGCCTTGGGTTGCCAAAAAGCCAGAGGATGTCGGATTAAGCCTTACCGATCCCACCATATTTAAGAAGATAAGTTTTTATTCTGCAATTGGCGAAGGTGCTGGAGAAATCCCCGCCCCTAGAGGAGTCATTGGCGTAAAAACAGTTACTAGTTGGAATAACATAGAACTAAGTTTCACAGAATATCTAAATTTATCAAAGATTCCTTATTTAACATTAAAGGTAAAAGCAAGCAAGGGAGCAAATGCATTAAGAATAAATATAGTGGACAAACAATATATCCTGGCTCAGGACTGGAGCAGGCCACCTGCTTTTGTACAGGTAGAAGTTCCAGGAGATAATGAGTGGCACACAGTAACTGTAGACTTGAGAAAATCTTGGGCAGATATAGAAAATGTAGCTGCAATTTCTTTCGAAGTAGGCACAGCCACAACTGGAAACAGAATAGGAACTGAAATCTTTATTAAGGATTTTAGATTTATCGAAGAAAAACCAGCGCCAAAGATTGAAGTTCCCAAAAAAGAAATTCCTGAACAGAAAGTTGTTCCAGAGCCAAAAGAAGAAATAAAAGTAAAACCACAGATAGAGACAATTGCATGGGGGATAGATGGATCTTGGTCTGGTTTTGGCTCTCATTCTTGTTGGAAACTTGGGCCATTTGATTTGTCTGACGCTAAATATATAGAGGTAACATTTCCCCTAAGTCAGGCTGGGATTAATGTGTTTGTAAGGTTGCTTCCAGAATATGCCTCTCCAGATCAACCCACAGGATTAAACCGAAAGAGCTACACAATCCCTAAAGATGGAAGGGTTTTAATCCCCATATCAGAGTTTCCATTGTCAAAATCTGACTTGAAGAATATCGGTCAAATCTCAGTGCATTCGGGCTCTAATGCTTGGAATATTTCTTTGGATCAAAGTGAAGATAAGAGAGCTATATTTAATGAGATACAAAAAGTCATGGAAGAAATTCCTGCTCCAAAGAAAGAAATTACCCCTACCAAGCCAAAGCCAACACCACAGGCAGAGACTATTGCATGGGGAATAGATGGGACATGGGGCGATTCTAATGCTTTCTCATGTTGGAAATTAGGTCCTTTTGACTTATCAAAAGCTAAATATATACAATTGCAGTTTTCTACAAATCAAGCAGGCACAAAGGTTCTTGTAAGATTACTTCCACAGCATGCTTCACCTGATCAGCCTACTGGACTGAATAGAAAAGAATACACTATTCCAAAAGATGGAAAAGTCCTAATCCCTATATCAGAGTTTCCATTGTCTGAGTCCGATCTTAAAAATATAGACCAGATTTCAGTACATTCCGGAAATGGAACGTGGTATATAAGGCTGGATAATAAAGGAAGGACTGCTACTTTTGATAAGATAGAGATAATAAAAGAAGCAGCAAAACAAGGCTATTTAACACCAGAATCCAAAGAAGTTCTCCTTGCTTCAACTGAGACGCCTTCGTGGGAAGAATTGTTTCCAGAACAACAAATAGTTGAACAGGACAACATTATTGATTTAATAAAGATTGCAAAGGAAACTCGAGATGAAAGCCTTAAGGATAAGGCAATCAGAGGTATTCTGCAAATCACAGGAATTCCAGAAATAGATTATAAGTATGTTGATAGGCTTATAAAAAGCGAGGGGATGTTAAATTATGAGCAGATTTTGGAAAAGGCAGAGGTAGATGCGCCAGCGTTAATTGAAGAGATAAGCCTGAAGACAGCTATGTATAAAGAGGCAGAGAGATTTATTGCCAAGGGGAGGAGAATAAAAGGTTATGCGCCTTCAGGCGCTTATCCTCTTAGTGAGGCCGACTTAGAATGGGGTCAAGACTTGACCTTTGATGAAGAAGGATCTTTTGCCTGGACTTTAACAGAGATATTGATGTATATAGGAGTACCTTCATTTAAAGAGCCAGATATGTATAGGGCTTCATGGTCTAATTTATTCTCTTTTGGGCTTTTAACTCTTCGTGAAAAAGGAATAATAAAAAATATTCAAGATTTAGAGTCAAAAGAAATTGGCTCTTTAGGGTGGTCTTTACTTCAGATGGCAAAGGTCGCTAAAGATGGAACAGAATCCGTTTTCACTTATGCAATATCGCAGTTAGTGTGGCTGGGGTTTGTCAATGCAGAAAGTTGTGCGGAGGACTTACGCTATGAGAAAGGGTCTTTAAGTGATACTGTAGCCAAATTATCTGGATTGGTAATTTACTACTATGGCCCATTACAAAGTTTAGGGGAAGCAGGTATTATAACTAATAAGAAAGATCTGGAATCGAAAGAGGTTGGTTCTTTAGGCTGGTCTTTATTGCAAATAGCTAATGCATTTGAACATGACCCCACTAGTTTTTTTGTGACACGTTTACCTGAATTAGTCAGAGCAGGGATTGTTAGCAAAGATAATGTTGCCGAAGACTTAAAATATGAAGAAGGTTCTATTGGCTGGATTTTGGTAGAGATGGCAAATTTTGCAAAAACAAGAGACCGGATGCTCTTTGAGTCGCTGCCAGGATTTCTCGGTGAAGATATTTTACAGGATAGGGAATATACAAAGCAGGCGCTAAAGAGCGTTATAGATTTGATAAAAGTATCAGGAGAGTGGGTATACATGGTTGTTTATTGTTCAGACCTGGTGAAGGAGATTCTACTAAATAGAGAAACAGGTTTGACCAATGAACAGCTAGACAGGAGAATGCTAGATTTTGCCCTTGAAAAGCTTGGTACTGTGCGCGAAAAAGACGAGATTACTAACCATGCCAGCTTCATATTTAACAAGCTATCAGCAGATAATAAAGAAGAAACTAGGGATAGGCTGTTCAATAGTATAATAAAGACGATTACAACTACAAATGAGGAACATGTTTTTGATAATTATTCACTAATATTATCATCCATGCTAACCAACGTTTATATGAAATATGTAGATGAGAAATTCGGGCGGGAAGAATTTTTAGGTATAGACATTCCTAGTCAATATCAGGAAAAGGCATTATCGCTACTTTTAAATGTCGCTAAAGGGAAGTATCCAATCGAATTTAAAAAAATAGCCGTAAAAAGAATAGGAGATGTTATAAAACAAACAAACAATATAAAGGTCACGAGACGCGACAGACTCCTCAGTGATATTATAGACTATCTCCTCAGTGATATTATAGACTATGGAGAAGGAGGAATGATCAGGGCAAGTGATGTGTTACAGGAAAAATACGATGAAAAGAAAAAGATTCTTTCTCCACAGTTAGCAAATATGCTGTTTAATATATATAGAGACGCAGAGGCCTCTGTATTTAAGGATTTTGTCTTATCTGTCTTATCAGATGGAGAGATCTTACGATATTTAAAGCCTGCAGAACAGCAGTCAATACTAAATATGACCATTGTGCGTATAAAAAGTATAGAAGACAGGGAGACATGCGTTAATCTGATCGATAATTTCTCATATGTGTTGGGCTCTAAAGATATTCCAGCGCAGGTTAAAACTGCGATACTTGATCTTTTCTTTGAGCTTTTTGAATGGCCAGAAACCTTTGCTTTCTGGAGCTCCGAGAAGTATTCTTTAGAGGTAAAGACTAGGTTTAGAGAATCCGCGGGATATGGATTGGTTAAAACTTTATCTGAGGGGCAAATAGACGGCGATATTACGAGTCATTTTCTTGAATTGGTTCACAGAAAAGATGAACTAGGAAAATTTTTATCATCTATTTTGATAGCCAATAGAGATAATATTGAGAATGAATTGATTAGTAAAGAAATAGATCAACTTATCTTTGAAACACTGCCCCAATCACTCGATTATGAACGCATCTATAGAGACGGTAAGGTTACTATAAGAATATATTTCCTTTCAAAGTTATTTTACACTGATTGGGAAAGGTGGTTCAAAGAGGATTTTGAAGAGCAGAGCGTTAGGTTAAATGGTAAAGAGTTCGTTCGTTTTACTAAGCCAGCTACCTTAAAAGATGGCAGAAAAATAACCATCAATATAGATATTCCACCAGTATCAGATACAGAAGCAGATTTTAAAGGTGGAGTTTTTGAGGCGATGGAGGCTCGTGATACAGATATGATTATCTATACTGGTCATACTGGAGGTGGGGCATATTTAGCTTTAAGTTTGGCAATGGCCCCCCGGGGTGAATTTGCAATTAATAGCCAGGTTGCTATGCTCCTTCAAGATTGTGGCAGTTTACCTAATTATGAAGCTAAAATTAACACTTTATACCCTAATGCCTTGACTATAGTTACTCAGTCTACCACCTGGGAGCCAGATAGGCCTCGGGTATTTAAAGAGATTTTAGATGGGATGTTAAATCTTGAGACAGGCCCAGGGATAAAAGAAAGATTGAAAAAACTTGAAACTGAAAGGCCTGAAAATATTTACGAAAATTATGTCTTTTTCCACGAACCTATCAAACTTGCATATCGAGACAGCGATAAGGATGGTATTACTAATGATCGAGATGGTGTCTATAATCTTGGTGTCTCAAGAGAAGTTATAACTTATGATGATTTTGAATTTCGTTTCACTGCTGAGGAACCACGACAGAGTCTTACTGAACTACTTTTTTATCTAAATTATCGTTTTAGCCCTAATCCATTCCTGAAATATTTTCAGGATATTCGGGTTCCTGAAGAAAGCGCTGATGGCTTTAGGCTCAAAGGATGGTTCCGCCATAAAGAAGATAAGCCTGACTTATTCAAGTTACCATTGCGAGAATTTCCTTCCGAATATAACACAAACTTGAATACATTTGAGATAGAAGTTAATGTAGGTTATAGTCAGACTTCTCTGCGCGCCTTAAAGATGATGGCTATGTATGAACTGTATGATTATTTTGCAAGACATTATAAGATAAAAGAAATTAGGAGAGTAAAACAGGCAATTAAAAGGTCAGAGCCATTAAAAGAGATGACACCAGAACAGCATTTCTGGGCATTTATTAAGGCAGTTGAAGTGCTTTCACTTGAGCTACATGCTGTAGGTGGAGAAGAAAAACGCGAAGCTTTATTATTACTTTATGACAAATTTATTGAACGCTATAACTTACCTCGAGAAATCGATTTTGACACAGCTGATAAGGCATATTGGGCCAAGGAAATAGCAGGAACCGTAAGGACTAAAGAAACAGATGAGGCATTGGAAAAGGTTAAGATGACTTTTGGGGTAAAGAAAAAAGAGAGAAAATCTGAAGTTGGGTTTGAAACACCTGAAGATACTTACGCATTGCCTAATCCAGATCCATTTATTCCCCAATATAAAAGCTTTCTATCAGGCGATAAACGATTTAGTCCTTATGACCTTTTTGATCCTTTAATTCATGCAGACTATCCTTATTCTGACGGCAGAATCCAGCTTCTAAGAGTTAACCCTCGTAACATTATAATATTTGAGTCTAATGCAACTATTTCTGACCTAGAGCAAATTGTTAATGGCAAAACTGTAGCTAAAGAGCTTCAGCGGCAGATAGAAGGGTCAATTTTACCGGATGGATTTACAGTGGTAGTTGAGTATAAAGGAGACCTTGACGAAGGCAGAATGAAAGAAGCTAAAAAGATTAAAGAGCAAGTTAAATCCATGGCTCAAGTTACTGGTAAACAAGTTCGACTAGTTATGATAAATAGAGAAGAGTTTATTGATAGAGAAGTAGTTTTCTTACCCGGCACAGCAGTCCAGAGTGCATCCATTGAACACAGAGAAGGCACTAACAACGATGGAGATGTTCAATATGCAACCTTAATGGCAGAAAATGGAATTAATACCAAAGAAAGTCCAGGGGCTTCAGTAGCTTTTATAAATGCTATAACCGATTTATTAAAAAGAGGGATATCTGTAAAAGTTATAGCAAGTAGCGATGATGAGTTAAGGCAGTTGAAAACTGAAGAAAACATAGATCCGAAAGCATATAAATACCTTGAAAGCCAGGGAGTTAAATTTGAAACACCAGAGAGAAATTGGCTAGATAGTTTAACAGCTGCACAAATAATTTATTCTGGAAACATTGAAGATATTGGAGGTATACCTGTTTTCAAAGTAACTGCTCCTATAAATAGAGAAATTGAAGCGGGGGTATAATATAAAATCTTGCCCAATAAATTGGGCAACTACAGAATCTAAAGGGCGGCTGAATCAGCCGCCCTTTTTATTTTTGGTGTAAAAGTCTTGCATTCCTTGAAGGTATATGATATAAATATACAAGGTTGATTTGAAAACAGTAGTTTGTTAAAATGGGGATTACACAGATTAAAAGGCAGATTACACAGATTGTTTATCGACGAGACAATCTGTGTAATCTAATTTAAAAATCTGTGTAATCAACCTCAAAGGATAAAATATTCTTAATATATTGGTATACAATAAGCTATAATAATTTTATTTCAAAAAATAGCCCAAATTTAACAAAGTACTGTTGAAAATTCTATGACTTCTGGAATCAAAAAAGATATTCAATATTGGATAGATATTTCAAGATTTGATTTAGATACTGCCTTTAGCCTATTGAATGGAAAGAAGTATCTCTATGTTTTATTTATGTGCCAGCAAGCAGTTGAGAAAATGCTCAAAGGCATCGTTACTTTAAAGACAAAGAGATTTCCCCCTCGTATTCATGATCTGGTTAAGTTGGCTAAATTGGCTGGTCTCGAAAAAGATGATATTGATTTTGAATTTTTAGATAGGTTGAGTTTCTATTATATTGAGACACGTTATCCTGAAGAACAACTAAAGTTACACAAAACGGTTTCAAAAAAACTGGCAGATAATTATTATAAAGATACAAGGAGGCTTTGTTTATGGTTAGAGCGACTTCTAAAGTAAAAGATTTGATAAATTCTACAATTAAGTATTTAAATAGCTATTTTCGTATCGAGCAAGTTGTACTGTTTGGTTCGCAGGTTGCTGGAGAGCCACATACATATAGCGATATTGACCTAGCAGTAATTTCGCCAGATTTTTCAAAAAAAAATTTAGATGATTTATTGAAAATATTCTCTAAGGTTTCACTAGAAGTTAGTCCTGACATAGAAATCCATCCATTTACACCTAAAGATATAAAGGAAGCAAGGCCAACAAATTTCATTGGGCACATCTTAAAAACAGGAAGGATTGTTTATAGGAAACACTGATAATTTTTTTTGATCTACAAGCTTACTATAAAGAGGAAATTAAATACATAATTTTCTTGACAAGATTGTCTTACTTGTGGTATAAATGTTTCGAAAATTGAAGAATCTTTGAGCAATATAGGACCTCTTGACGGCGATATTTTTTTGTGGTATAATTTATTAGCTGAGAAAGAGGTAAATATTTTGATTAGATCTCCTTGAAAACCTGATTCCAAAAGTTTAAAAGAAGACGTAATTTTAAAGGCATCGTCTAAGATGCCTTTTTTGTTTCTGCTCTTTGAAAATTTAGCCAAGTCAAGTTTCTCGTCAAAATTTTCTTTGGAGAGTTTGATCCTGGCTCAGAACGAACGCTGGCGGCGTGGTTTAGGCATGCAAGTCGGACGGTCCTGTTGGACCTTGAGTCCGCAAGGGCAAGGGGTTTGGCAGGATAGTGGCAAAAGGGTGAGTAACACATGGGTAATCTATCCTCGGAATCGGGATAATCTGCCGAAAGGCGGACTAATACCGAGTAAGACCACAGCCCTGCATGGGGCTGAGGTAAAAGATGGGGACCGCAAGGCCTATCGTTTGAGGAGGAGCCCGTGCCCTATCAGCTTGTTGGCGGGGTAATGGCCCACCAAGGCTATTGACGGGTATCTGGTCTGAGAGGATGGTCAGCCACACTGGGACTGAGACACTG
>JBBIOC010000022.1:0-15753 GCA_037443585.1 Candidatus Omnitrophota bacterium | reverse complement strand
ACTATAAAAGCAAGGAATTTATGAGAGAGTTGACGTTGTTAGAAAATAAGATAATCGAGGGTCAGTCCCCTTCGGGGACAGACCCTGTCACAGTCCCTTCTATTCAACGTCTGTTGGATGTGATTTCTTCCATTATAGCTGAAGAGTACATTGTGATAGCTAAGCAAAATCCCAGGGTATTTCTTAAACAAGGAGCAAACAAATGAAAGCGGCGATATACGCAAGATATTCTTCTGGGAATCAGAGTGAAAAGTCCATTGATGACCAAATAAGAGTGTGTAGGAATTACTGCAAAGATCATGAAATTATTATTTGCGAAGAGCATATCTATGTGAATGAGGCTATTTCGGGTTCTCTTGTTAATCGGCCGGGATTGCAGGCCTTAGAAAAGGCTGCGGAAAATAAGGAATTTGATGCTGTGGTAGTGGATGACTTATCAAGACTATCCAGAAGTAATCACCAAATGCTAACTTTGGTACTTAAATTTAATTACTACCAAGTTAAGCTTATTTCCATATCCGATGGAATAGTTACTGATGATGAGAATTCTAAATTAGGCATTCAAATGCGGGGGCTAATAAATGAATTATATCTAGACGACCTTCGGAAAAAACTATGCGCAGTCTGGAAGGCCAAAAATTAAGAGGTTTTAGCGCAGGCGAAAATGTATATGGCTATTTCACTCAACCGGTAGGCGAGTTAAAGCTTAACAAGCGTGGCCAGGCCAGATACGAAGGCAAAATCCATAAGATAAATCCCGAAGAGGCGGAAATTGTTAAACGGATATTCAATGAGTTTATTAATGGGAGCGGCATTCATAAAATAGCCACAAGGTTAAATGAAGATAAAATACCGACAAAAAAAGGTATGAATGGCGGGTGGAATATATCAACTGTGGCAAGGATACTTAAGACCGAAAAATATATAGGTAAATGGGGCTGGCGGAAGTATAAAAACGTCAGGGATCCGATGACCGGAAAGAAAAAGGTTGTTCCCCGGCCTGTCAAAGACCGAATTCCCATATTCCGGGAGGATTTGGTTATAATCAGCAAGGAAATGTGGGGAAAGGCGCAAAAACGTTGGCAAAAGCTTAATGGAACCTGGCCGGTGAGCAAAAAGAAAAAGACTTTTTATTAGCAGAGAAGCTATATCCATACCAGCCCTACTCATTTGTTTTCTGGACTTATGAAATGCAATTCTTGTGGTGGCGCTATTGTGCTTATCAGCGGTAAAGGCAGTGGTTATTATGGCTGTTATAATGCAAGGCGAAAAACCTGCAACAATATGCTCCTCATCCCCCGCAAGAGAATTGAAGAAACCATTATTAACGAACTTAAAGAGAAAATATTAACCGCTGAGAACCTGGAATACGTCTATAAGAAGGTTGAAAAGGTAACTGCGGAAGGGTTTAATGAAGTGCCGGAATTGGTGAAGAAAAAGAAAGCGCAATATGAAAAAATCCAGCAGGAGATACAAAATTACCTTAATTTTATTAAGGTGGGTAATTTCTCGAAGGCAGTATCTGATGCCCTGACAGATGCTGAAAAACGAAATGAAGAATTAAAACAGGAGGTTGAATCCCTGGAATTCCAGAAAGAAAACAGCTTTAAAGCGCCGCCAAAAGAATGGATTAACCACAGACTGGAGAATTTACGTGAGACGCTGAATAAGAATACCATCTCTTCTGCCCTGGTGCTTAAAGAGCTGCTTGCGCCTATTAACTTGGAGCCGATATTAACTAAGGAATCTGATTTTTATCAGCTTTTTGAGGGGAATGAGAGGAATTTTAAGCCTTATTATATCGCCCATACCAAAATTCGAACCCTCGCACTCTTAGACGAAGAGCACAAAGGTTCGAATTGGTATCAATGGCGGAGGAGGTAGGATTCGAACCCACGAGGCCCTTACGAGCCTAACGGTTTTCAAGACCGCCGCATTCAACCGCTCTGCCACTCCTCCGATGGTTCAAATATACCACTCTTTTTTAGGGTTGTCAATTATAGGAAGAGCTGTTTGAAGAGCCCAAAATAAATTTCAGAGGATATCTCATATGAAGAGGATAGAAAGGAAAGAAATGAAACTTCTCTGACCAAGAGCGTCAATATAAAAAATACCAGACTTACATTAATGATATAAATGAAAGAGAGCGAAAAAAGATACCCTGTCTTTATCAGGTCAGATTGCTTCTGTCGAATAGATTCAGCAGTATAGGAAAGATGCAGCATTAGTGTAAAGCCTATTAGGAAGATAAAGATTTTTAGAAAATTTTGGACCTGCGTAAAGAGGATGAGGATAAAATATAAGACTGCTATTAAGACTGTATAAGATGGAATTATATAAGGGGCTAATATTACAAAGAAATTTGGCTTTGTGGTCTTGACGCTCCCTTCCTTTGAAGAGACCTTCATAGAAGAGGCCTTACCGCCTGAAAGAAATGTAGTAATTGCATGCATAGATTCGTGGCCAAAGACATATAAAAAATCAGGTTTGAATAAAAGTAGATGCATCAGGCAATAGGCAAGCACGCCAGATAAGAAATAGAGGCTACTTTGAGGCAGACTTTTAATCCCAGAGAGACAATTATAAAAACTCATTGTCACTGCTATGCAGACAGGAATTAATAAGATGCTGAATAAGAATCTAATGAGCTTACCTATTATGCCTAACATTCTTTTGTAGTTTTTTCTCGAATCTTTAGCAAAAGAGAAAAAACTTGATTACACAGATTAGTTTTTAGATTACACAGAATTTCTCATAGAGGTTTAATCTGTGTAATCTGATTTTTAAATCTCTGTAATCAGAAGCTTTCTTTCGTTAAACTTAGGAAAGCTTCTCTTTTGTTATACGCTCTCTTCCAGCCATATAGGGCCTCAAGACCTCGGGTATTATAACCGAACCATCCGGCTGTTGATAATTTTCTAAGATTGCTATCATTGTCCTTGCCATTGCAATGCCAGAGCCATTTAGGGTATGAAGAAAAGTAGGCTTACCATTTTTAGGACGATATTTTATATTTGCGCGTCGCGCCTGAAAGTCTGTAAAATTGCTGCAGCTTGAGACCTCTAAATGTCTCTCTACGCCAGGCGCCCAGGCCTCAAGGTCATAGCACTTGCTTGCTGCAAAACCCAAATCCCCTGTGGAAAGCATAACTACTCTATATGGAAGTTCTAATCTCTGCAAAACCTCTTCTGCATTCTTCACAAGCGATTCTAATTCATCGTAAGAGGTTTCAGGTTTTACAAATTTTACAAGCTCAACCTTGTCGAATTGATGAACCCTTATGAGCCCTTTTGTCTCTTTGCCATAAGAGCCTGCCTCTCGCCTGAAACAAGCAGTGTAAGCAGTATAGTAAATCGGAAGCTGGTCTTCTTCTAATACCTCGTCTCTATGGAGATTTGTAACAGGAACCTCCGCAGTTGGGACTAAAAAATAATCATCATCCTTCAGCCGATACATATCCTCTTCTAATTTTGGGAGCTGGCCTGTGCCAGTCATACTCTGGCGATTGACTAAGAAAGGGGGGAATACCTCTTTGTAACCATGCTCTCTTGTGTGGAGGTCCAGCATAAAATTTATCAATGCCCTTTCCAAGGTAGCCCCAAGGCCTATGTATAAGCAAAAACCAGTGCCAACTATCTTGCTGGACCTTGGAAAATCCAAAATTCCCAAGCCTTCCCCGAGTTCAATATGGGTCTTTGGTTTAAAATTAAACTCCCTTATTTTGCCATAGGTTCTAATAACTTTATTTGACTCTAGGCCGGGGCCAATTGTAATTGAATAATGGGGCAAATTTGGGATATTAAGCATTAAAATGCCCAATTTTTTATCAATTTCCTCCACTTTTTCATCAATTTCATCAATTTTTTGGGATAGCGTTTTAAGCCTTTCAAGCGTGCTCTCGTCAGGTTTTTTCTTAGAAGCTTTGTTCCTTTCTGACTTTAAGGTTTCAACCTCAGCCAAGTTCTTTCGCCTTTCTTCATCCAGTCTCAAAAGCTCATCCAGCTCAACATCCATACCCCTGTCTCTAATGGCTTTTCTAACAACTTCTGGATTTTCTCTTACAAATTTTATGTCTAACATCAGCCTTTTATAACCCCCAAAGGTCTCATTCTTGCAACACGCCTTGAAAGGCCCGCCTCATGGACTACGTTAACAACTTCACTAATATCCTTATAAGCCTCTGGCGCTTCTTCTTCAATTGTGCCTCTGCCGCTTGCGCGAACAATTATACCTTTTTTCTCAAGGAGTTCTTTGTCTATACGTCTTCCTCTGCAGGCCCTGATAGCTGCAGAGCGTGAAAGCACACGCCCTGCCCCATGACAGGTTGAATAGAAACTCTCACTGGCACCTTCAGTCCCCACCAAAAGGAATGAATTCCTGCCCATATCACCTGGTATTATAACTGGCTGTCCTATATCCCTATATCTTTTAGGCAAATCTGGATGGCCAGAAGGAAATGCCCTTGTTGCGCCCTTTCTATGGACACAAAGAGACTTTTCTTTCCCATCTATTTTGTGCTTTTCTATCTTTGCGATGTTATGCGCGACATCATATACTAGAAACAAACCCAACTTCTGCCAACCCTTGCCCAATACCCTTTCAAAGATTAAACGTGTAAGGTGCATCAGGTTCTGCCTATTTGCCCAGGCATAATTTGCGGCGCACCTCATAGCACCTAAATAGGCCTTTGCCTCTTCGGAATCTAATGGCGCACAGGCAAGCTGTCTATCAGGCACATTTATATTATATTTTGAAAGGCAGTGCACCATACTTTTGACATAGTCATCGCAGACCTGATAGCCAAGGCCCCTTGAGCCAGAGTGAATCATAATTGTAATCTGGCCCAAAAATATACCCATCTTCTCTGCTACCTCTTTATCATAAATCTGGTCAACTGTCTGAATCTCTAAGAAATGATTCCCTGAGCCGAGTGTCCCGGATTGCCCCTTACCCCTTTCATAAGCCCTATCTGAAACCTTCGTCGGGTCAGCACCTTCTATCCTGCCGCCGTCCTCAGTACATTCTAAATCCTCTTTTGTGCCATAACCTTTTTTTATACACCATTCGCTGCCCTGAAGAAGTAATCTCTCCTCCTCTTCCACGCTTACCCTGATATCCCCTTTTGAACCAACCCCTGCAGGTATTCCATGATAAAGTGCATTCACAAGCTCCTCTAATTTACCTTTAATCTCTTCATGTCTTAAATCGCTCCTTACAAGCCTTACGCCACAGTTCACGTCGTAACCCACGCCTCCAGGCGATATAACTCCACCTCTTTCAATATCTGTAGCTGCCACACCCCCTATGCAAAAACCGTACCCCCAGTGGATATCGGGCATAGCCAAAGAGTATTTTACAATCCCTGGCAGAAATGCCACATTTGCAACCTGCTCAGGCGCCTTGTCTGACAAGATTCCTGGCAGGAGTTCCTCATCTGCATATATTATCCCCGGAACCTTCATGCCAGGTTTATAAGTTACAGGGATCCTCCACTTGTAATCATCAATCTTTTCTAATTTTCCCTGCCAAATCTCTGCCATAAATCACCTAAACATCAAATATCAGATTACAACGCCATCCAGATTTTGTCTTCTCTACCTTTAAATCGTGATACGTGACTGCCTTTATCTCATCGCCGAACTTAAAAGTTTGAAAATCAATCTTCTGTCCAATCGCCTCAGCCAGAATATAAAAATCCCCAAATTTCTTTATCAAAAATCTCCTAAAAAAAATCTTTGTCTTATTGAATTGGAATAGAAGTTCGCTCAGCCAGTTTACTAGGAGATTTTCATACGTATCTGAATCTACCTTTATTTTAATTCTGTCTTTCTCTTTAATAGAACTATTTAACCCCATTATCTTAAACATCCCGATTGCAACGTTATTAAAGAGTCCTTTCAAATCCTTGCCATAGGCGCGAAGGCCTATATCAGCGGTATGCTCAATTATTTCGAAACGTTTCATAATATCGCAAAAGCGCAAAATTGTATCACAAAAACGCTAAAAATCCGCTAAAACGCAAAAATTGACGAAAGATTACTTCTTTTTTGCGTCTTTGCTAACGTGTCAATTTACGTTTCGTTTTGCGTCTTTGCGATACTGGTGAGCCGCCCGCGACTCGAACGCGGCACACCCAGCTTAAAAGGCTGGTGCTCTACCTGATGAGCTAGCGGCCCATGATACCTCTAAAATTATTTCTGGACGCAGATTCTCGCAGATTGCACGCGGATTATCGCAGATTTATCTGCGTAAATCTGCGTTAGATTTGCGAAAATCTGCGTTAAAAATATTTTTCAGTACTTTTACACCTCCATCAGTTCCTTCTCCTTCTGCGCCAGGAGCTCGTCTATCCTTTTGATATACTTCTCTGTTATCTTCTGAATCTCTTCCTGGGATTTGAAACGTTCATCCTCTGCAATCTGTTTTGAATCCTCTAACTTTTTTACTGCCTCGATATTATCCCGCCTTACAGTCCTCACTGAAACCCTGCCATTCTCTGCTATTCTGTGAGTAAGTTTCTTAAGCTCCTCCCTGCGCTCCGAGGTCAATTGAGGGATACTTATCCGGATTACCTTACCATCGTTTAAAGGATTAAGCCCGAGTGAAGAACCAAGAATCGCGCGCTCTACCTCTTTTAGAATAGATGGGTCCCAGGGGTGTATTACAATAAGCTTAGGCTCAGGGGTGCTTATAGTTGCAGTCTGTTTTAGTGGCGTCTGTGCGCCATAATAATTTACCATTATGCCCTCTACAAGACCTGGGTTTGCCCGTCCTGTGCGTATCTCATTAAACTCCCTCACAGTAGCATCCACTGCCTTTTTCATAGCCTCTTCTGTATCATGGATTATCTTTTGTAAGGGTGTCATAGCTCGCCCTCCCGTCGTATAATATGTAAGTTGCTTAGTTAAATCCAAAACACGAAATCCGAAATTCGACCTTCAGACCAAAGACCACAGACCAGAGACTGTAGACTTTTTATGGTCTTTGTGCTTCGGTCTGTAGTCTGAAGTCTGTAGTCTGTGGTCTGTGGTCTGAAATTAATTGTTTCGGATTTTCCACCAGAGGCGGATCAGCCTTTGGCTGACGATATTCGGATTTAGGATTTGAGTGATTTATCGTATTATTGTATTATGGCTTTAGTTATCTAACGACCGTCCCTATCTTCTCGCCAAGGATTGCTCTTTTGATATTTCCCTTTCTAAAGAGGTTGAAGACAACTATGGGAAGTTTATTGTCCATACACAGACTTACTGCAGTAGCATCCATTACCTTTAAACCCTTCTTCAGGACATCTAAATATCTCAAGGTGCTAAATTTCTTAGCGGTCTTATCTTTATTCGGGTCAGAGCTATATACCCCGTCAACCTTTGTGGCCTTCAAGATTACATCCGCACCTATCTCCATTGCGCGGAGGCTCGCAGCAGTATCTGTAGAAAAGTATGGATTGCCTGTGCCTGCTACAAAGATGACCACCCTTTTCTTTTCAAGATGGCGGATTGCCCTACGCCTTATATAAGGTTCTGCGAGCTCCTGCATCTCTATAGCAGTCTGGACCCTTGTAAAGACGCTGAGTTTTTCCAATGCATCCTGAAGTGCAAGTCCATTTATAACAGTGGCGAGCATCCCCATATAATCTGCAGTGGTGCGGTCTATGCCGCCTGCTTCGTCTGAATTGCCTCTATAGATATTTCCTCCGCCGATAACTATCGCTATCTCTACGCCGAGTTCTTTTACCTCCTTTATCTCTTCAGCTATCCTCTGCGTAACCTGCTGGTCAATCCCATAACCCAATTCACCCTGAAGCGCCTCGCCGCTTAATTTTAAGACTACCCTTTTATAAACTGGTTTTAATTTTTTCACTATTCTAAAAAATATTTTTTAACGCGGATTCTCGCAGATTTCACGCGGATATTCGCGGATATCTCTCTGACTCTAAATCTGCGTAAATCCGCGTGCAATCCGCGTATATCCGCGTTTAATATAGTTTTTAATCCTTACTCAAGTCTCTTCTCCGACCTGAAACCTAACAAACCTTCGAATTACAATATTCTCCCCAATCTTTCCTACGAGGGAATCCAAATATTGCCTTATAGTTGTCTTCTCATCCTTTATGAATGCCTGGTCTAAAAGACATACCTCTGAATAAAATCGCTCAAGCTTCCCCTGGACTATCTTCTCAATTACCTGCTTGGGTTTATCCTTCAAGGTTTCTGTTATAATATTTGTTTCTCTCTCAATAATCTCTTTGGGGATAGATTCGCGGCTTATGTATGTCGGACTCTGTGCAGCTATCTGCATTGCAATATCCTTTGCAAACCTCCTGAATTCTTCATTCCTTGCGACAAAGTCTGTCTCACAGTTTATCTCCAACAATACGCCTATCTTCCCATTTGTATGTATATAGGATTCAATCCTTCCCTCTTTGGCAGAACGCAAGGCCTTCTTCATTGCCACAATCCTGCCTCTCTTTTTTAGAATCTCCATTGCAACAGACATATCACCATTGGCCTCTTTCAAGGCCTCTTTGCAATCCATCATCGGCGCATTTGTCTTCTCCCGCAAGAGTTTTATAGAGTCTATTGTAACCATTGATACCATCAGAAAACTTATTGACTTTCTTTGAAGCACAGATAATCACAGATTTCGTGCTAAACTCACGTTTTCACAGATGATCACAAATTAACCTAATCTGTGATCATCTGTATCTTTTAATCTGTGCCTTAATATCAGCATGAATTTTACAATAACTAACCATTACGAGGTCTCTACCCTCGGCCTCACAGGCCTTTTCCTCAAAGCAGGCTTTCTTCTGGCCTCCTTTTGCTTTACTTCTTCGAGCACCTCTATCTCTTCCACAGGTTTAACTATCCCAACCTCTTCTTTTTCCTCCCCAACGGCAACTTCCTCTTTGGGTCGTTCGCCAATAAATTCCTTTCTGCCTTCAAGGACGCTTTCGCAAATTAAAGAGGTTATAAGTCTGATTGACCTCAGGGCATCGTCATTCCCAGGTATAGGATAATTAATCAGGTCTGGATTTCCATTTGTATCAATTAGCGCCACTATTGGAATGGAAAGCCTATTCGCCTCTCTTACTGCAGTATCCTCTCTTTGGGGGTCAATCAAATAGAGCGCAGCAGGGAGTTTTGCCATCTGATTTATCCCTTCAAATTTTTTATTCAGTCTTTCTATCTCCTTTAATATATGTGCCTGCTCCTTCTTTGAAAGATTAGAAAAGCCCTCTGACTCTTTTAGGGCCTGGAGTTCTTTGAGATATTTTATAGACTTCTTTATTGTCTGAAAATTTGTCAGTGTGCCGCCCAGCCATCGGTCCTTTACATATGGCATCTCGCACCTTGAGACCTCTTCCTTGATTATATCCTGGGCCTGTTTCTTTGTACCAACGAATAGGACAGTTTCGCCGGAGCGGGCAATCTCTTTTAAAAATTCCCTTGCCCTGTTTAAACACTCAAAGGTCTTCTCCAGGTCGATTATATGTATGCCGTTCTTCTCTCCAAAGATAAACCTCTCCATCTTTGGATTCCAGCGGTTTGTGCGGTGTCCAAAATGAACCCCTGCCTCTAACATATTTTTAAGTATCGTGTCGTCCATAATAATCTAATTTACCAAAGTTGTTTTATTATACCATATGGGATTTTGATTGCAAAATATTTTTTAGACAGGGAGAAACTGAAGCTCATATAGTTTTTTATAAAGGCCGCCTTTCTGCATAAGTTCTGAATGCGTGCCTTCTTCAGCTATCCTACCGTCATCCAGCACGATTATCCTGTCCGCCTTTGCAATCGTTGAAAGCCTGTGGGCAATTACAAATGTGGTCCTATTCTTTACAAGCCTATCTATCGCATCCTGAATCAGCCTCTCGGATTCTGTATCGAGTTGTGAAGTAGCCTCATCAAATATAAGTATAGGCGGGTCTTTAAAGACTGCTCGCGCTATAGCTATGCGCTGCCTCTCACCGCCTGAAAGATTAAAGCCGCGCTCCCCTATAACTGTATCATAACCCTTCGGCAATCTGATTATAAAATCATGTGCATTTGCGATCCTCGCTGCCCTTGTTACCGTCTCTAAGTCAACATTCTCTTTTCCAAATGAGATATTTGAAACTACAGTATCATTAAACAAAATGGTCTCCTGGCTGACCAGGCCAATCTTTTCTCTTAAAGATTTAAGACTGATATCTCTGATATCAATACCGTCTATCTTTATAGAGCCTTTTGTAACGTCATAGAAACGTGGAATCAAATTCACAAGTGTGGTCTTGCCAACGCCGCTTGTCCCAACAATTGCAATTATCTCGCCATTTGAAACTCTTAAATCTATCCCCTTCAAGACCTCTCTGCCATTGTATCCAAAATGAACGCCCTCAAATCTTATATCAGAATTAAATTTTTTAAGTTCTACTGTGCCAACCCTATCTGTTATAGAAGTGGAACGGTCTAAAATATTAAATACCCTCATAATAGCTGCCTGTGCTTGAAGATTTATGCCATAAAGCCTGCTGAGTCTCTTAAAAGGTTTTATCAATGCCAAGAGGCTTGCTACAAAAGCTATAAATGCGCCAGGACTTAAAATCCCCTTAACGACCTCTTGTCCCCCAAACCATAAAACAATTGCCATGCTCATAACGCCAGCGAGTTCAGTAATGGGGTTTATACCAGTCATCCTTTTTATAGATTTCATCCATATCTTATAGAACCTGGTATTGTGCAATTGGAACCTCTTGAAAAGATGGGATTCCATAAGAAAGGCTTTTATGACACTAAAACCTGCAATCGTCTCAAAGAGCACAGAATTCACCTCTGCCATCTCTTCTTGAGTCGAGCGGCTTAATTTTCTAAGCCGCCTGCCTATTTGTATCACCGGGATAGCAACCAGAGGAAATAACCCTAAAGTTACGATAGTCAATTTCCACGATATCCCAAAATATGTCTTTACGCCGAGGAATACAATAAAATAAATGACAAGCTGAATGGGTTGAAGCAAAAGGTCTGTGAGCCCCTCTGTGATGGAATTTACAATGACCCCTGCGTCATATGTAATCCTTGAGACAAGCTCCCCTGTGTGGGCCTTTGAATAAAAATCATGGGAGAGTTCTAATATCTTTTTATAGATTTTTGAGCGCACATCCCTCAATACCCTCTGGCCAAGCTCATTCATATAGAAAGTCTGAAAGAATGTGAATACCTCTTTTATAGAAAAAATGAAAATTAGAAATATTATCATACGATTTAGAAGTTTGTCTTTTGGCAGGCTATTTATAATATCTATCATCTTTAAAAGAAATTGGGGTATCTTTATACCGCTTGAAATCAATATCTTGCCTCCTGTCAGAATATTATCGACAAGAGGGATTATCATGCTCAAGGATATCCCATTAAAGGCTGAAGAGATTATCATGCATATAAGGGCGCCTAAGAGAACCCAGATATGGGGTCGAAGAAATTTTAGGAAGCGGATGTATTCACGCATATATATGAAATTTTATCACGCAGATTGACTTTTGTCTAATACTTTGCTATTATAAAAAGCCAGGAGTTTAATTATATGAATCAGGAATTGGCAAATGTAATAAAAATATATTCAACTGGAAGCCATCAGGAACTAAGCAATTACTTGATAGGGAAATCAAAAGATACCCTTATTGGAATATTAGTTGATTTACTAACAATGTATATAAATGATAAAAACTCATCAACAATTAGAGAATTTATAACAGTTACTTTAGCAGGATATAAACACAAAGAAGGAAAAATAGGATATAATGGTTTTAAGCAAGATGCTTTTGTTTCCGGAAAAACTATAAAGTGTGAAGCAAAACCAAAAATGTAAATACCGAAGAATTAGAGAAATTCAACAGAAGTGAAAGAAAAACAAGGCCTTCAAAATTGAATGGTGGTGGAAATTTTACTGACTATACACTTGCAAGGTTAGAAAAAGACAAAGAAGAAAAAGACCTAAATATGTTAATTAGTGGTTTTGTAAATGGCAAACTTGTTTATATTATTGAATTTCCATTTAAATTCAGAGATTTTGTGAAAAATTTGGAAATGCAAATACAAAGATGGCAGAGAAAATTAAGAGGAAGTAAAAGCAAGGTTGGACAATTTTTAAGGAGTGCCGCCTTTGATTATAGAAGTTTTATCAGATGCCCAGATCTTAAAATTGTTTATCTTCTAACTAAAGACGAATTAGCAAAATATGAACCATATATTTCCAAGGGTTTTTATGAATTTTTAGTGAGAAAACAAAATGAGACAAGAGGAATACTTAAATAAAATCATTCAGGGTGATACATTAAGTATTTTAAAAATATTACCAGATGAGGTTGTGGATATTGGTGTAACATCTCCACCTTATAATAAAGGTGAAAATAAAAAGGGGTGGTTAGTTACAAATGTAAAATATGCTGGAGCAACTGACAAATTGCCTGAAGAGTTATACCAGAAAAATCAAATGGCAGTTTTAGATGAACTTTTTAGGATTACTAAACCAGGTGGTTCCTTTTTTTATAACCATAAAATTAGATGGGAAAGAGGCAAGATGTTACATCCAATGAGTTGGTTGAATAAAACGAAATGGGTAATTAGACAAGAAATAATCTGGGATAGGATGATTGCAGCAAATATAAGAGGATGGCGATTCTGGCAGGTTGAAGAAAGAATTTATTGGTTATACAAAACTATAGGGAAAAATCTGATAGGCGAAGAGTTGAAACCCAGACATGCTTTACTAACTTCAATATGGAGATTTCAGCCAGAGCAAAAAAATCCTCATCCGGCGCCATTTCCATTGGCGCTGCCTGTTAGAGCAATTTATTCAATTATGACTGAAAAAAAAGGAACAGTAATTGATCCTTATTGTGGAAGCGGAACGACTCTAGTAGCAGCAAAGATATTGGGACATAATTTTATAGGTGTGGAGATGTCTCAAGAGTATATTAAATTTTCACACGAAAGATTGCGAAATTATAAAAATGAAATAAAATATGCAAATGAAGAAATAGCGAAACACATTGTAATAAAAACATTTAAAGAAAGGAAGGAAAAGGGAGAATTTACAGGTAAGTATGGAAGAAAAAATAACAGCATAAATAATGGGCAATTCGAATTATTTTATACTCGTACTTTACCTAACATAAAAGACCCATCCAAATTTACTTCATAAAAGTCCATTTATCTTAAAAAATGATTACACAGATTTTAAAAACAGATTACACAGATTAGGACTTTGATAAGAAAATCTGTGTAATCTACGCCTTTTAATCTGTGTAATCATAAATATAAAGTTTTTATACTTTCCTAAAGATCAAGAAAAATATTATGCACAAGATAAAAGTCGCAGTGGTGGGAGTAGGGTATCTGGGTAGTATTCACGCCAAGATATATAAGGAAATAAAAGATTGTTCTCTGATAGCAATCTGCGATATAAATAAAACTCGTCTAAACCGGATATCTCAAGACCTGAATGTCCCAGGTTTTACTGATTATAGGCAACTCTTCAATAAAGTAGATGCTGTAAGCATCGTCGTCCCTACAATTCTCCATCATAAAATAGCCAATGACTTTCTGAGACATAATATACATACCCTTATTGAAAAACCATTTACTATCCATATAAAAGAAGCGGATTCTCTAATTAATATAGCCAGGGAAAATAATCTTATCTTGCAAGTAGGCCACGTAGAAAGGTTCAATTCAGCAATCCGCGCAATTGAGGAGATGGCTCCGAAACCAAGATTTATTGAATGCCACAGACTCGGCCCATTTACTCTGAGGGTAAAGGATGTAGGGGTGGTACTTGACCTTATGATTCACGATATTGATATTGTATTAAGTCTAGTCCCTTCAAGGATAAAAGATATACAGGCAATAGGTATGAAGGTCTTAACAGACCATGAGGATATTGCAAATGCAAGGCTTAAGTTTGAAGATGGAACAGTCTGTGACTTAACTGCAAGCAGGGTCACCAAGGATGTTATGCGCAAGATTCGTATATTCCAGGAGGATGCCTATATCTCTTTAGATTATAAAAACGAAGAGGCGCTTATATATAGAAAGATAAGAAATAGGATAGTATCTCATAAGATTGATATAAAAAAAGAAGAACCTTTAAAGAATGAACTTGAGTCTTTTGTAGATTGCGTCTTGAATAAAAAAAGGCCTGTTGTCTCTGGTCAGGAGGCAAGGGACGCCCTCCGAATAGCACTTCTTATACTATCAAAGATTAGAACTTCGCAAAATAACTTTACACTTTCGTCATTGTCAAAAGTGTAAAGTTATTTAAGATAACTGTCAGCACTATCATGACTAAAAGGATATTGATTGTTGCTGGTGAGGCATCAGGCGATCTGTACGGCGCCCAACTCATCCATTCCTTAAAAAAACTGAAAAGTGATATTGAATTCTTTGGACTGGGCGGGAAGAGGATGAAGCAGGCAGGTTGTGAGCTAATCTATGATACTGTTGGACTTGCAGTAGTAGGTTTTATTGAGGTTCTAAAAAATCTAAGGACATTCAAAGAGATATATGCAAGGATGCTTCTTTTATTAGAAGAAAGAAGGCCTGATGCTATTGTGTTGATAGACTATCCTGGCTTTAACTTAAGACTAGCGAAGCTTGCAAAGGAAAAAGATATCCCTGTCATCTATTATATAAGCCCCCAGGTCTGGGCATGGGGCAGCTCAAGAGTAAGCCTGATTAAAAGATTCGTAGATAAGCTCATTGTTATATTTAGATTTGAAGAGGAGTTTTATAAAAAAGAAGGTCTTGAAGCGGTATTTGTGGGCCATCCACTTCTGGATATAGTCAAACCAACTATGGATAGAGAAGAGGCAATGAGGGCATTCGGATTGAATCAGAAGAAAATTACAATAGCGATTATGCCTGGTTCAAGGGAAAAAGAGATATCGAGGCACTTGCCTATAATGATAGACTCAATAAATCTTATCTCAAAGAGACTGCCGGATATTCAAGTGGTAATGGTTAAGGCTGATTTTATCTCAAATGATATCTTCCAAACACAGAAGAAAAATCTCAAAATTCCTTCTGTTATCGTTGAAGGGAGAAACTATGATGCCTTAAATATCTCAGACCTGGTCCTGGTTGCCTCAGGGACTGCAACAGTTGAAACTACAATAATGGAAAAACCAATGGTAATAGTTTATAAACTCTCTACTCCTACATACCTTCTATTAGCCCCGCAAATAAGACTGCCTTATATAGGGATGGTGAATATAATTGCTAAAAAGGGGGTGGTCCCTGAAGCAGTGCAAAGACTTTGCAATGCTAAAAATATATCAACCCTTGCGCTTGGAATCTTAGAAAATCCTGTAGAATTGACCAGGATAAAAGAGGGCCTAGCTTTGGTAAAAAAATCTTTAGGTGAAATGGGTGCAAGCGACAGGGCTGCAAGGATTATCTTTTCTTTGCTTCAAGGCTGAGTTTGTGAAACTTCCTATCGAATGGCGTGGGGTATTGACCAGTAAAACAAGCTGCGCAGAATTCCTCTCTTGGCAGGCTCATTGAGTCTAAAAGACCATCTAAACTTAAGTAACTCAGACTATCCAGACCTATGAACTTTCTTATCTCTTCTATTGTATGCGTTGATGCAATCAATTCTGAGCGCGTAGGAAAATCTATTCCATAAAAACAAGGGGAGCGATGCGGCGGACAGCTCACCCTCATATGGACCTCCTTTGCACCTGCCTCACGAAGTGTGCGGATGCGGGTCTTTGAG
>JBBIOC010000021.1:0-16145 GCA_037443585.1 Candidatus Omnitrophota bacterium | reverse complement strand
TCAGAGACATAATCTGCAAATTTCTGCATCAAAGAAGTTTGCGGGGTTATTGGATAGGCTGCTACTACATCAGGGTCTATCTGCTTCATCGCGTATGCAACCGCATCATTCCCAGTCAAGGCCTTTGTTTCTTTCTTTACCATCAGGCCTCCCTTTCCATTGTTATAGACTTAGGCTTTGTTGGGCAGACCTCTGCGCATATGCCACAGCCCTTGCAATGGTCATAGTCAAACCTGTCAAACTTCCCATCCTTTACAAGCACACTACAGTCAGGACAACTTATCCAGCATAAAAGACAATTTGTACAGGTCTCTGGATGATGAACTGGATTAAATGTCCTCCATCCCCCAGTCTTATATTCAAAGGCATTGCCTGGCTTTGTAATAAGCCCTGCTATCTCTAAATCTTTCCAGCCCTTCTGAGTCATAATTCTCTCACCTCTTTATATGCTGCTTCCATAGAATTCAGATTGCCCTGCATAATCTCAGGTTTAAATTTTGTTGAAAATTCGTGCTCAAATGTTTTTTTAAGACTCTCGAGTTTTACAATCCCTGTTACCTTTGCGAGCGCGCCAATCATCGGAGTATTAGGTATATCCCTTCCAACATTTTTAAGCGCAATGCCCGTAGCATCTACAACAAAGACCTTTGCCCGACCAGCCTTTAACTTATTTCTAATATTTTTTGAGTCGTCCTGTGAATTTATTAGTAAAATCCCATCCTCTCTGAGCCCTTCACACACATTCACAGCATCAAGAAGAGTAGGGTTTAAGACCACAACCACATCAGGATTTATGACCTGGCTGTGGATTACTATCTGCTTCTGACTGACACGGGTGAAGCTTTTTACTGGTGCGCCTGAGCGCTCAGGCCCATATTCTGGAAAGGCCTGGATAAATTTGCCCTCTGCAAGACAGGCCTCTGCGAGAATCTTTGAGGCTGTCACAGCACCCTGTCCACCCCTCCCATGCCATCTTATCTCAACAAGCTCCTTCATTATTCTATATTCAATAAACCTTTGTTCAACCGCGTAGGTTGAACGAGGTTGCACTGAGGTTTCATAGGCAAAATTTTAGGGTATTTTATAACTAAACTATACCTGCTGTCAAGCCCTGTGAACTTATTACTTTATAGTTCTGCGTCCTTCCAGCGCCTTTGTAAGCGTGGCCTGGTCAACATATTCTAAATTACTGCCCACTGGTATGCCGTATGCAATCCGTGTAATCTTGAGCTTAAAATTTTTGAGCTCCTCTGCGATATAGAGGGCAGTGGTCTCTCCTTCTGTATCCGAATCTGTAGCAATGATTATTTCTTTTACTGTGCCCTCTTTTGCCCTTGCAATAAGCTCTTTAACTCGAATGTCATCCGGGCCGATGCCATCGAGGGGTGATATAACGCCAAAGAGCACATGATAAAGCCCAATAAACTGCCCTGATTTTTCTATCGCAAGTATATCCTTTGGGTCTTCTACTACGCATATGATTGAAGGGTCCCTGCGCGGGTTTTTGCAGATATGGCAGAGGTTTTCTTCAGTCAGGTTTCCACAGAGTTTGCAATACTTAATGGTCTCATTTACCTTAAGGATTGCATTAGCAAAGGCGCTGGCATCCTCTTTTGAAAGCTTTAGAATATAAAAGGCAATCCGCTCTGCTGATTTCTGCCCAATCCCCGGCATCTTTTTAAAATGGCTGATGAGCTGCTCCATTGCCTTTGTATAAACTGCCATCTATTCCTCTCGGGGTTTTATCAGCCTGCCGCCAAAGATATTCAATGCGGAATTGACTACCTTTTCCTTTTCAGGCAAGATGCTGGAATGGGAATTCTTCTCCCCAACATCAGGACTTGTGATAAATAAAAGCCTCGCGCGGGAATTTAGAATCTGGGAGAGCGTCTGTTCTATTGATTCCTTATTCTCTTTCTTTTCCAGAACCTCTTTGTGGATTGTAAACTCCTTTGGGAAACCAATTGTCACAACGCTTCTTTCTACTTTAATCGGCTCTCCTTCAGAGAGATAAGAGGCTATGGACATCTTCTTAACCTCTAATGCCTTAATGAGTATTGGCCAGGCATTCTTTATCCTTGTCATATCAAAACCCTCATTACCTTCATTCTGATAATCAAAATCGATTGTTTGGGGTTTATGTGTTTCAGGAGTTTCAGGCCGCACCCTCTGGGGTTCAGGCTCTTGTTTGGTAGCGTTAAGATTTGAGAGTTTAGCGAGTATCTCTTCTAATGACACTATAGAGTCGCGCCTTGCAAGCCTGACCGCTGTCAATTCCAAGACCACCCTCTCTGGCAAAAGCCTCTTTATCAAATCCTGTGCATTGGTCAGCACCTGGATTATATAAAAGATATCTTCCTGAGAAAGCCCCTGGGCCTGTCTTATTGAATACTGAACCTTTTCCTGTGGTAAGTCTAAAATATCCTCTGAGGTAACACCTGCCTTAATTAGCATAAGATTTCTAAAATGCTGGAGCAACTCAAGTATAAATTGCGAGGCATCCCTTCCTGAATTCAAGACCTCATCGATTTTTTTAAGCAAAAATGGTGCGTCCTTTTCTATTATCTTCTGGCTCAATTCAAAGATTGTATCCCACTCGATTATGCCCAACACCTCGGTGACATCTTTCGCAGTAATCCTTCCTTGGCAAAATGAGGCGAGCTGGTCTAAAATAGACTCAGCATCCCGCATACTCCCATCAGAGGCAGAGGCAATATAAAGAAGAGCCTCTTCTTCTACATCCAAACCCTCAATCTTTGATATCTCTTTTAACTTTATGATAATATCCTTTGTCCTTATTCGCCTGAAATCAAACCTCTGGCAGCGAGAGAGGATAGTGGGCAAAACCTTGTGAGGCTGAGTTGTAGCAAATATAAATTTTACGTGGAGTGGCGGCTCTTCAAGCGTCTTAAGGAGCGCATTGAATGCCTCAGTAGTAAGCATATGCACCTCATCTATTATATAAATTTTATATTTGGCCTGGCTTGGTGAAAATTTTACCCCTTCCTTTAAGTTTCTAATCTCATCAATGCCGCGATTTGAAGCGCCATCTATCTCAATAACATCCATACTAATGCCACTTGAAATCTCCTGACAGATATTACAGATATTACAGGGCTTCTGGGTAGGGCCATTTACGCAGTTTAATGCCTTTGCAAATATCCTGGCAGTTGAGGTCTTGCCAATGCCTCGCGGTCCTGTAAAGAGATATGCACTTGAGACGCGGTTCTGCACTATGGCATTTTTAAGCGTAGTGGTAATATGCTCCTGACCCACTACCTCGTCAAAATCCTTAGGCCTCCACTTGCGTGCGAATGGAAGATATGACATGAAATTTTTGGCGGAGAGGCAGGGATTCGAACCCTGGATACAGCCTTTCAGCCGTATAGCGGTTTAGCAAACCGCCGCTCTCGTCCACTAAGCGACCTCTCCTTCTCTTTCAAAACCTCTACATACCTTTGTAGAAATAATCTATCTTTTGGACGATTGGCAATCTCTTTCATCCTCAACATATCCTTTAAACTTGCTACCATTATTTTAATTCTATCTGCCCTGAATATCTTCTTATTTTTTTCTAAACCCCCAAATGAAAAACCAGATACTTTCAAACACAGTTCAACAAGATTATGGGTAGGATTTTCACATATCAAGGTTTTCTTTTCTCTTACTATTTTCTCTATTTGAGAAATATCTATCCTTTTTATAGAACCATCCGCAGTAGTTACCTCATAATCTAATGACCGCATAACCTTTATAGCATGCCTAACATTATTAACATCTGGCCGAATAAATATATCATAATCGGCTGTCAGGATAATCTGTGCGGAGGATGAGACATAATAATTTATACCTGAAACCCCGATAACAATATAGTCAACTCTATAGCGATTAAAATTAGAAATTACTCTTAGATAAGGGTCTATCATAGGCTCTTTTAACGTTTAGATAATGCCGCCTTAGATCCCAGAGAAGCCTGCTCACCCAGGATTTATCGTCTCCTGTTTTTTGTAATTCTTTCTTTAGGATTAGATGCCTGAATCTTATAGTTAGTCTACGTTTATCCATCTTTCTAACTCCTGCCAGCCACATGTCTTTTCTTTATAAAAAATTCCTTGATTAAATTACCTGCCTCTACTTTTAAAACGGCTCTCTTCACCCTTACTTGATGATTTAACTTTCTATGCCCTACTATATTTAACACAGACCCACAGGCGCCTGTCTTCGGGTCGTCTGCGCCAAAGATTAAATTCTTAATCCTTGCAAGCACCATTGCACCTGCACACATACTGCACGGTTCAATTGTAACATACATAGAGCATCCTAACAAGCGCTCATTTTTTAGATACGCTGAGGCCTGTGTAATCGCTATCATCTCAGCATGTGCTGTGGGGTCTCTCAAGAGTTTTATCTGATTATACGCCTTTGCGATTATCCTTCCTTTATATACAATCACCGCACCAACAGGCACCTCATCCTTCTCAAGGGCCTTCTTTGCCTCCTTTAGTGCCTCCTGCATAAAGAATTTATCGCGTTTAGTCATAAAGGCACTATCTAAAAAGTTTTTTCATCAATTTTATATTTTGCTCTCTTTTCAGAAAAACTAAAATAATTTAATTTATCTTTAAATATATACTCATACCTACCATTTAACCCATGGGCAATAAAACTATCTAAATCATGATTCCAGCACAAATAAGGTAAATAATATACGAGGGTCGGTGATATATACAAAGGGGCATCCTTTCCAATAATCTTATTCTCTACAGCGAATTGTATATTTCTGATTATTATCCCCAAAGGTCTAAGTTCTTTAGCTACCCTGACAACAGTCTTATAAGTAAAAAAAGTTAAGACTAAAAATACAAAAAATAAAAGCGATAGATAATATTTTAATCAATCTATATGATTTGCTAAAAAAATCTTCAAAGAAAATTATTATTAAAAGGCATATAATAAAATTGGGTATTAATTGATAGCGGGGTTGAGATAAGACATACAACATATCATTTGTTTGAATGCGTGTCAATGCTAATACAAATACCGAACTCAACATAGCTAATACAAAAAATAAGATAAAATAGAAATTTTTTATATCTCTTTTTCTAAATAACAGAATTAAGAGACAGATAAAAATAATCCAAGTGCCAATAAAAAGGGGCGGTTTTGATAAATAATAAGGTGTAAATTTATCTACAAAAACTCCTCCCAAATCAACGTTTTTAAATGTTTTCAATGGGAAAATTAAAAATGGGGATATATTACTAATTATATTTATAAGAAATATATTTGAGATAGTGCAGTTGGCACTTTTTATTAAGGAACCAAAATAAAACATTTTAGTTAGGGAATAAGAATAAGTATTAAGACTGTCCAAAAAAAGAAATTTAAAGAACAATCCATAAATAAAATATATCACACAGAGAGATAGAAAGATAGAAGCTTTGTTAGAAGGTTTGTATATGCCTATTAAAAATAAAAAAAATAATGGCCATAGAGAAAAGGGCTCATAACACAAAATGCCTCCTAAAGAAAAAAGCACAAAGATAAAAAGTGCAAATAAATTATAAGTCTTTAGATATTTTATAAATGAAAAAAGGCCTAAAATCAAAAAGATGAACCCTATAATTACATAACAGTGGTATGACCAGCAGACTATATCAAAATGTGTAAGAAGCACAGAAAAGGCAGTAATTAATGAAAAAATTAAAAAGTAATTTTTACTGAATTCCAAAGACAATCTGTAAATACAAAAAATTAGCAAAAGATATACCGATATATTAAAAAAATTATAAAAAGTAATATGATTTTTAAAAATAGAGAAGAGATAGAATAAAATAATATGTGATAATGGCTGAAAACGCCCATGACCAAAAAGGTGATATTGAGACAAAAATTTTAAAGCCCCGGGTTCTGCAATGCTTTTTATTTTTGAAAAATAATAAAATGCAGCCCAGTAATCGCTTCGAGGCGGACTTTTTATAGAAGGCAGAAATAAGAAAAATATAATAACAGAGTTTAAAAGAAATAAGAGATATAAATTACGTCTCATTATTGAATCTATAAGCCTCTTATAAAATAACCGGCCCAAAAAACATCAGCCATTTGAAAGATCAATGTATTCAAAATACCTAATAAGAATCCGTAGAATAAGAAAATAATTACTAGCAACCAAACCACGTAATTCCTGCCTGAAATAAATCTTGCTGCCAGAATAGATAAGGCAGGGGTCGCTGGAACTATATATCTTATTACATACCCCAATATTTTAAATACCCCTAAAAAGGTAAATCCAATAAAAAAAGAAAATACCCAAACCGCAAGGGTAGAATCTTCTATATTCCTTATGTTTCTACAGATGCCCAATACAGAAAATAGGTATATAGGTGCAATCAAAAAAAGTGCTATAAAATGGCCTCTCATATGTCATCTTACAAAATGGGAACATATTTATATATTCAGGCGTGGGTATAAATTGTCTTAGATAAGAATCGGCACCCAGAATCCTATAATAATAAAAGAGCCACGGCAATATTAAAATAGACGCAGCTATTAAAAGAGAGAGGCTAAATAAAAATAATTTTTTTATCGGGAATTTCTTCTGTAATATATAATAACAAAAAGCGGGCAATATCCCTAACGAAGTATACTTAGACAACAAGGATAGTCCAAATACCAAACCCGAGATAGAAAACCATATCCATTTATTCTTTTCAGTTGCTAATAACAGCAAATAAAAAGATAATGAACCTAAAAATGTAAACTGTGTCTCAATCCATAACTTCCCTGATACGAAGTAGAGTATTGGACAAAAAGAAAGAATGACAGCGGAGATAAGAGCCTCTTTATACGAATATAACTTTTTAGCTATCAAAAATGTAAAATATATAGTCAAGATTCCAAAAATTATAGGAACCAATATCTGAAAACGAACTCCAAATATTACCTTTGTCAATGCTATAAGCCATATAAAAAGTGGCGGATGTCTAAATATTGAATAATCATATTGTGCCTTTGGCAGCTGTCTTAAAATCTCTGTGCCTTGAAGAGAATAGTCCCATAAGTTTTTGGTTATCTTTTCAGCGATAGTCTGATATATAACCTCATCATTTTCTATATGAGGCAAAAATAGGCTGGGGAGGCGTATTGCCAGAGAAAAAAATATCACAGCAATAAGAATAATATTTGGGCTAATTTTAAATTCTGCCATCCTAAAACAATCCATATCTCAAAGTCACAATTATCGCCCATAGGCCGTCGAGCCATCTAATCTTTTTACCTTCGCTGTAGTCGCGGCCAAAGTAGGATATGCCTATCTCATAGAAATGAAATCTCTTTTTGGCTAGTTTTATCGTTACCTCTGGCTCGAAACCGAACCCTTTTTCATAGAGGCTTATTGAACTAAGTGTGCTCCTTTTAAATGCCTTAAAACCAGTCTCAATATCAGTGAGGTTTAGATTGCTAAATATGTTACATAAAAGGGTAATAAATCTATTTCCCAAATAGTGCCAGAAAAAAAGAACCCGATGTGGCTCTGAACCTACAAAGCGCGAGCCATAGACCACATCTGCCTTGCCCATTAGGATAGGTGCAAGCAGTCTTCTATATTCATTAGGGTCATATTCTAAATCTGCATCCTGGATAATTACAAGCTCCCCTATCGAATTTGAAAGGCCTGTCTTTATAGCAGCGCCTTTGCCTTGATTTTTTGTGTGATTGCAAAGGATATAATCTTTGCCTTTTAAATCTTTAAGTATCTGGGCTGTGCCATCTGTTGAGCCATCGTCAACTATAACGAGCTCTTTAGTGACCCCTATGCTGCTCAAATCCACTTTTTCTATAATGCTTATAATCTTAGCTATAGTATCCTTCTCATTGTAAACTGGAATTATTATTGAAAGTTTCATTATGACCTCTCATTCGATTTTAAATATAAGACCCAGATTATCCTCTGCCATAACCTTAAAACGTCCATCCTTTCTGAGCTGTTCAATTAGGCCACCAAAATAGTTCTTTCCTGCGTATCCATAATTTACCTTGAATGTATATTTTAAAATATTATAAGGGTCTTTTGTCCTGCCAAATGAGACATCGCGATACAGATTGTAGAGCTTTCTATCATAATAAAACATATACATTGGGTCAAATGTGACTAAATAGTCATTTTCAGGGTTTACTCCGATAAAATACTGCGAGTCTGACCAGTTTGTGTGAAAGATTAATTCACCCTTTGGCGCATTCTGCTGTAGAAATCTTCCAACTACTTCATAATGGGAATCAAAGACCTTGCTTACAAATGCAAATTGGCGCAAATTTTTATATGTATAAATCCCAAAGATTAAGCCAGAGCCACACAAAAAAATTATAATTGAACGAAATATATTCTTTAAATGTAAAAAACTTTTCGCCTCATCTTTAAAATAATCCTGTACATAAGAGGCCAAACTTAAAAGAATAAGTGGATAGCCATGTGCAATATAGCGCTGAGAAAGGAAGGAAAAGATAAAATAGATGGATGAGTGAAACAAAAAAACCTGGGTCTTTAAAGTAGCCTTTGGCCGTAAGATTACTGCAATAAAAAGTATTAAAATAATTGCTAAAACCAAAAATGGATAGCTTAAGAGATACTCTCTTGTGCTTATTGGGAAGAATTCAGCACCAAGCTCTAATCCCCACTTTACTGCATAAATGGGGACTAATATTGCATTCAGATAAAAGACCAGGATATTATTTGGAAAATTTGGATGAATAAGATATGAAGCAACTATCCCTAAGACAACTATTCCGATGGATTTAAGATTAAATCTCTTGGTGTTGAGATAACGAGTAGATTCTGTCAGGAGCGCATAGAGGAACATATAAGGTCCTGAGACATGGCTTAGGCAGTAAATTATCGTTACAATAAAGACAGACCAGAGTTTTTCCTCTATAAGAAAATATATCCCTAAGATAGTCAAGGTAATTACAAATATCATTGGCCTTGGCCATAAAAGTAGATAGAAGAAGCGGTCAGATAATAGTACGGCAATTAAAAATAGAGGGATTAAGGGCTTTATAGAATAGGTCCTTAATACAAAAAAGAAGGCTATAAAAAATATTATTGCAAAGAGTATACTGGAGAGTTTTGCGCCAAAAAAGATATTTGAAAAATTTGTAAAGGGGATTAGTAAGAGATGGTAGAGGAGGTCTTTATCAGAAAAATTTTTCGCAAAAGTTGAATACCGCGCCCAGTGAAAGTCATATTTCAATCCATAGTCTTTAATAAACTTTGCCATTCGGATGTGCAGATACCCATCCGCACCATATAGCGTAGGGGTCCAGAACTGAATCCAGATTATTGCAACAATGCAAAAGACCAAAACTGTTAAAGCTAAGATTCTATAAAGATAATCTTTAGAAAACAGATTCACAATCCCTTTTGCGTTTTTGTTAACGTATCATTTTATGCTTCGTTCTGCGTTTTTGCGATTTTGGCGGAGAGAGCAGGATTCGAACCTGCGGGGCCCAAAGGGCCCTCACGCTTTCGAGGCGTGCGCTTTAAACCACTCAGCCATCTCTCCGTAATCACAGATTGGCACAGATTTTTCATTACACAAAAATTTACTCGTCTCGCAGATTGGCACAGATTAAAGCAAAAGATAGGGCTTTTTGTCCTATCTGTGCAAATCTGTGAAGAAATAGTTTTTCGTTTGAATAATCTGTGCCCATCTGTGATAAAGGCGCGCCCACCCCGGTTCGAACGGGGAACCTACGGCTTCGTAGGCCGGCACTCTATCCAATTGAGCTATGGGCGCAATTCCACAATATATATTACACTGCTATAAATAATATTTCAATATTTTTAAGGGGTGGACCCTTGGGTAGTGGAATTTTTCTCTGTCCGAATAAAAGAAAATTCTGGTATGACTTTTACAGGCGTGCCGGCTATTTCTAATACCGGATAGGCAAGGAAATTAATCGGACCTGAATCAGGGCCCGGCTCAACCAGAAGGTCGCGGCCGCGGCTTAATTCCAAACGATTCGCCGGATGATGACCGAAGTAATAGGTAGAGAGGCTTGAGTATTTATCTGCCTCTGAGATATCTATAGGGTACCACTTCCCTTCTGCATAAAACTCAACCCAGCAGTGATAGCCGTCTATGCCGCCATTATTACGTTCTGAGGGTATAGCTGCGCCAATAGCAAAACGCGCAGGAATGCCTATAGACCTTGCCAGAGAAATAAAGTAGGCATGGTAGTCAGTGCAGTTGCCTGTGTGTATATTACATGCGTAAACAGAATCGCCCCTGCCCCAGCCAGGGCCGTATTTCATATAGCGCATGCTGTCAATGATATAATCATAAAGTGCGCGGCTGCGCACAAGGTCGCCTTTCTTGCCTTTGATAATAGATTCGGCTATCTTCTTAAAATTTTCATCCACTGGAGCAAGGTGGTCAGGTCCAAGATATTTTTTTATATCCTCAGGGTGCTCTGCATACGCAGACTTTTCAATGCGCTGCACCTGATATTGGATATCAATGGTCTTTTCGCTATCCTCAGGGCCAAGCTCAAAAAATAAAATCTTATTTCCATATCTTGTTTCATCTAATATGCGATAGCTTTTAGGAGAGTTGATGCTAATCAGTTCAACCTTCTGAAATGCATCTGTCTGCGGGAAAGGAAGCCAGATGCGGGCAGTATCGTTTATCTCTGGAAGTTTTACAATATAGCGAAATTCAAATACATCGCTGCCTCTGATTACCCCAAGCAGCTTCAAAGGTGCGCCCTTTACAGGAACACGCTTCCAGGTGCCATCTTTCTCCTGCTCCCATGTATAGAAAGGAATGCCATTGAGCTTATGAAGAATGGTTTCAGTCACCTTCATTGCGCCTGGGTCTCCGGAAAGAAAGAAATCTACATCATATACGTCGCCGGATGTATCCACCATATCCACGCAGGCAAAATGCCTGCGAGGCCCAAGATTAGCCAGGTATTCTGTATGAACACGCACCAGTTTAAATGAATATTTTTTGCCGCCGGAAATAAACTTGAAGTAGCCGCCTCCCCGCTTAGCCTTTTCCTCGATATATTTCTCTATGCCAGCCTGAATATCCTGTGTTACTACATTGGGCAGGGAAATATCTGTATGAGGCAGTCTATAAATATCAGACAAAAAGAAAAATATTATCCCTCCCGCTATTAATATATAATAATAGCGGTGCACAAAAAATTTCATTGCATACCTTTTGTGTCTCTATGGTTAAGCTATGAATCTTTACTTAGGGTGCTCTGTGTGGGGATGCTCTTCCCCTGGAGCATGTTCTGTGCCAGCCTTCTTGCCGCATCCCATTAGGCTGACGGCTGTAATTGTACAAATAAGTACCGCCAAAAATAATTTTTTCATCTCTGCCTCCTCTTTATAAGTCAACTAAATTATACCCTTATAACTAAAATAACTCAATAGGCTATCTCCGCAAAATATTGACTTTTTCTACGCTCTATCTCTGCAGCTTTTCTCAAATTGCTGAAGGAAGAGCCTCTGGACTTCATTTATATGACCCGATGGCCTTTTCTCCTTTAATATGGCAAGCGCCTCTTCAAGCCCAATATTATTCTTATGCATAAAGTAGACTAATAAAAAGGTGCTTGTCCTGCCGTGGCCATTCCTGCAATGGACATACATCTTTATGTTCTGGCTTATCAGGGTATCGACTGTCTTTAAGACAAGGTTCATCAATTCAATTGTGGGGGCAGTATCTTCCTTCCATGGAAACCAGAAAAAATATTTAACTCCCCTCGGGTTATCCATCCTTTCTGCCTCAAGAGATATATCTGCAGAGATGCCTTTGGAGAGCAATTCTTTATCAAACTGCGATTGGCAGCATAGATTATTACCTGCGAATATAAAATCGTCTATCCTGTTGTAGCTGAGTTGAATGTGTTTATGCTCCATCTCCCTGATTGCCTCGGCTTTAGCTGTGGCCTGCTTAGCCAAAAGGTCATTTACTAAGTCGATTAATTTGCTCCTGTCAAAATAAGGTTTTTTCTCGCTGAACTGAAAAAACTTTTTACCATTCACAATAATGATGGGCGCATGCCAGGCTCCTCTGGCGAGGCAATAAAATATACTATTAAGCCAGGGTTTTACTTCAATCACCACATTCTTGCCCCTGAAATCCTCTTCTATCATTTTCGTAAGCATATTCGTTATTACATCGCATTCATTACAGGGAGACTTAATCTCAATCGGCCCTAATCTTCCTGCCCACTTAAAATCAGTTATCACTATGGGATTATTTCTTTCAAATTGATACATTTAGGAACCTCCTCTCAAATTAAGACAAGCCTTGTCAGCAACAGGCTTCTGCGCCAACGTCATCGGTTCCTTTAATCTTCCCTTCGCCCGCTGCGCAATTAAAAGGCCCGTAATGCGTACTTCTATCGCCGACTATTCTAAAATGTTTTGCGAAGCGGGTATCTGTAAGCATAGATGCGGTATTGCCGCATACAAGCGTAGGTTTATGCGCAATAAACATGTGATGGTCGTCAAGCCTGAACTGATGAGCAAAATTTGGAATCGTGCCCTGATAATAAGCTACTTGTCCGTAGTCTTCGCAAGTTTCCTCTAAATCGTCCAGTTTAAAAGCGCGCACAGTAACGGAGCAAAAAGTGATGCCCTCTGTTTTCTCTGCTATCTTAGGGTCATCAATATTAATCTTTCGTTTTGACATATAACGGAAATCCGGGCAACCCAAATCCCTTAACATACGTCTGAAATCCTCAAGATACATTGCGCCCCCGAGGCACTCGCTGTAAAGAATAGGGTCATTTTTTATTTCTTCTGGGAGACGCCTGTCAGCGAATATATCGGAAAAATAAAGCTCTCCTCCCGGCTTGAGAACACGAAATATTTCCGAAAAGACTCTCTTCTTATCCGGCGAAAGATTGATAACGCAATTGGAGACAACCACATCCTGCGAATTGTCTTCGATATTTGCATCTCTTAAATCTTCTATATAGCCCTTTCTGAAATCTACGTTACAGCATTTGAAGCCGAATCGCTTCATTTGAACGTCTTTATATTTACGGGCAACATTCAATTGCTCATCAGTCATATCAACACCTGTAACAAAACCATGTTCTCCCACTAAAGCTGAAGCGATATACACATCACGGCCTGAACCAGAACCCAGGTCCAAAACTCGGCATCCCTCTAATAATGGCGGTATAGGAGAACCGCATCCATAGAATTTATCCAGAATTTCCGGTTCAATGTTCTTTATAATAGGCTTTATCGGCTCAGAAAACGGCTCAACAGAACAACACGCACTTGTCTTAAGGTCTTTTTGGTTTTTTAGCACTTTCCCGTAATAGTCTTTTACAGCTTCCTTTTTATCTTCTTTCGTGTCCACAACACAAACATTTTCGTTCGTCAATGCGCCTTGACAGCTCGACCCTGCCCCGGCAGTACAAGCTAAACAGTGCTCTCCTGTAATAATCTCTCTTTCTGCCAAATCCTCTATCTTCAATCTGTCTATGGTCAAGAAGCTCCCCATTAAATCTTTAATGCCGTATCCCAAAGCAAGATTAAAATCACAGTCATATAATCTCCCGTCATAGCCAACGCTCAAAAAAGTGCGGCACATCAAACCTTCGATGGTCGCGGGATTAAAATTATTCTCAAGCACATCAGAATATTTCTCATATTCGTTGTTGGATTCCAGATAATCCTTGAATCTTTTAATAGGCACATTCGTAATCGTCAGCAGTCTGTTGAATTCAATCCCGTATTTTTCTTTCAATGCTTTTTTATAATCCCTTTCTAATGCGTCTTGGGCTCCGGGTAGACGTGCGCCTAATGCGTTATGCACCAAATCCATTTTGAGATCATCTCTTCTGGTAAAACCTGTCTCATTGAGCAGTTTGAGCGCCTTTATGCTTTTTTTCAAATACCCCGGCGCCGCGCTGACGGTCCACATTTTCTTTTGTGTAACAAGGCAGGGAACAAATGAGATGAACCTTACTTAATCTGAAAAATTCCGGCAAATGCTCTTTCCCTTTTTCAAACAATACTGTAAGGTTGGAACGCACAATAAGCTCATCAACAAAAGGCCGGGCTGATTCCACAAGATAATCGAAATGTGGATTTAATTCTGGAGCGCCTCCAGTGATATCTAATGCTTTAATCTTATATCTGGAGAGAAACGCCAGAATATCATCAACTACTTTTCTGGACATAATATTCTTCCCATTAGGCGATGCTCCGATGTGGCAATGCTGGCAGCATTGATTACACAGGTCTCCCATATTGACTTGCAATGTAGTCAATTCGCTCCTTATTAAAATATCGCGTTTAATATCATATCTCTCAAGGGTATTTAGAAATGCGTTCATTTTGTCCTGCCTCCTCGAATTTTCCTGTAAATTATGGATATCAAAATAAGGCCTATCATCAACCCAAGAGCAATAATAAATTTAGGCGCAAAGATATCCTTGAAACTTTTAATCTCGCCGAGGCTTCCACCGAAAAAGGCTGCGATGATTACCCCTGGAATCAGCCCAAGGAATGTTGCTAAAAAATAATCTTTAAATTTAATACCAGATAACCCTCCAGCATAATTTAATACCTCATAAGGTACGAGTGGGATAACGCGAAAAAAGAAAATGGTCATAAATCCGTTGCGCCCTAGTTTCTCATCCAGGCCCTTGAATTTTCCTTTAAGCATTTTTTCTATTGAGCTGCGGCCGAAATATCGCGATATCATAAATGTCGCACTTGTACCGAGCATAGCGCCCAGCATCAAATAAAGCGCACCCCATGCCGCCCCAAAAGCAAGACCGGCAGTCAAGGAGAGCCCAGCGATAGGCGGCATAATAGAAATTGTATTCAATGCATAAGCAAAGATGTACGCCAATACTGCAAGTTTGCCAAAGGATTGTATAAAATCGCGCAAGTTCGCCGGTGTCAAGGACTTTAGATTTATGCACTGGCATTTCACCACCCACCACACTCCTGTAACTAACGCTACGCCAATAAGCAGCTTTATAATTACACTTTTATGATTTTTTCTCATAACAGCTCTTAGCGCAAAAACTTTAACATTAGCCTAAGAAATCCCTTAACTATCGGAAGATTCATCTTACTAATATAATATTGATCAGCAGAGCGCTTAACCACCTGTGCAAGTGTCGGGTAAATATGAATTGCCGAGCTAAGGCTTCCTAACTTTATTCCGGAAGATTTAGCCAGCACATACTCGTGTATAATCTCCCCGGCATTTGCGCCGACAATATGCGCTCCCAGAATCCTCCCATTCTTATCGCAAATAACCTTAGCAAAACCTGTTTCTTCCAAGTCAGTTACAGCGCGGTCATTTGCATTGTATTGACTCCTATAAACCTTTATATCTTTATGCACTTTTCTTGCCTCTTCCTCTGTAAGGCCTACACGAGCTAATTCAGGATCGGTAAATGTGCACCAGGGAACAGCATTATAATTAACCTTGCGCTTAAAAGGCAATAAAGCGTTGCCTGTCGCAATAATCGCCTGATACTCTGCCATATGGCTGAATTGATACGGGCCAACGACGTCGCCAGCAACATAAATATTAGAAGCAGTCGTCCTCAAAGTATCATCCGCTTCAATGCCTTTATTTGAATATCTTACTTGAGCTTTTTCAAGCTCAAGCCCTCCGACATTGGCCTGCCTTCCTACTGCAACCAAGACCTTCTGTGCCTTAATTACTGACTGATTTTTATCTCTATCCTCCAGCGTTATTGCCGTTAACTCGCCGACCTTACTAAACCTAACTGCCTTTTTTCCGGTATATATCCCCACGCCATCTTTTATCAGCCTATCGCTTAAAACCTCTGCAACTTCTGAATCTTCTCTAAAAAGTATTCTATCAAACATTTCAATTATAGAAACCTCTACTCCTAATCTGGAGAATGCCTGGGAAAGCTCAACGCCAATTGGCCCTGCGCCTAAAATAGCCATTGATTTAGGCAATGCTTTTAAGTCAAAGACATTTTCATTGGTTAAATAACCGGTATCTTTTAATCCTTCTATAAGAGGCACTAAAGGACGGGAGCCGGTACAGATAATAAAGCGCTTAGAAGTAATTCTATCATTATTTAATTCTATAGTTTTATTGTTAATAAATTTACTG